>CAZHKD010000032.1:0-15041 GCA_964533255.1 uncultured archaeon
CACAGGGCAGCGAACGTTCACAAGAGGGCCATAGAGAAGGCCATTGAGAGGGCCGAGAAATCGGGTTAGTTAGATCAGGGTGGCGACAGCTATTGATGCAAGCAGAGTTGCGCTTATGGCCGCATTCAGGTAGAAGAAGGAAATCTGAATCCTTCTCTCATCAACGCCTGTTCTGACGATGTAGTGCTCGATTATCAACAGCAAGGCAATCAGCGCCAGGCCTGCCTTGAAAACATCATCAAACCCGTAGGCGGCAAAGGAGGCCAGCAGCAGCAGGAAGAACGCAGCGTGAGACGCTTCAGATGCGAGAACTGCAAAACCTTCCCCGAAGTGTGCAGGAACGGAGTGCAGACCGTATTTCCTGTCGAACTCCACGTCCTGCAGAGCGTATATCATGTCAAAGCCTGCAACCCAGAAAATTACCGCAATTCCGAGCACAAAGGGGACGAATTCGCTGCCAAAGACGTTGGCGGAGTTCGTAACCGAAACCCAGCCACCGCCGGGGGCGTAGGCGAGATTGAGGCCCAGAACGAAGTGTGAAAGGCAGGTGTACCTCTTCAGGTAAGGGTAGATATAGGCGGTTATGGCTGGAATGGGGGAAAGCAGGAATGCAGTTTCGTTGATGAAAAATGCGGAGAGGAAGTAGACGGCCAGAGAAATCATGGCAATTGCATAAGCTTCTTTCAACGAAATCAATCCTGCAGGAAGGTGGCGGCGCATGGTGCGGGGATTTCTGGCATCGATCTCCCTGTCAATAATCCGGTTGAAGGTCATCGCAGCAGTTCTCAGGCCCGTAAAGGCTGTAAGTATCAGAATGAACAGCCTCCAGCCAAACCACCCATGTGCAGCCAGCAGAGCTCCGGCATAGGCGAAGGGGAGGGCAAACAGAGTATGCTCAATCTTGATGAAGTCGGCGTAGAGTCTGAGTTTGTGAAGCATGGAAGGCCAAGGAGGTGGCGAATTAATAATTCTTGCGTGTTTTGGAATTTATGAATGTGGTTGTGCTGAGTGTTACACCTTTTCGTTACAGATCTTAAGCAGAATTAAAAAAGACCTTCGTATGGTCTTAAATCTGAGCGAACCAAGAAATTTATACAGCTTTTACCAATTCTTTCTCATGGCCTTCAGTAGCAGCCATGACGCTGCAATCGCCGCAACGCTTGCAATGCTCCTGGAGGTGTCTGGAACCCCCAAGGCAGGGAATGTTGACAGGGAACATAACTTCAGCGACCTCAGATACGAGCACTTTTTGGCTTCGGCTTCAGCGGCCTTTCCCGTTTTCCTGAGAGCAGCGGAGAAGGATGGTAGCGTTGGAGAACTTGTCTATTCGGCAGTCAAAAGCTCTCTCAGGTGGCAGAGGGCTGGAAACGTCCATTTTGGAGCTTTTCTTTTACTGATACCTCTCGTTATGAAATGGGATTCTGGCGATGCCAAGAGAGTAGCCGGTGCCGCGGTTGAGACCCTCAAGGGGGATGAGGACGACTGCCGCTATGTGATGCGAGCCTTCAGACTCAGCGGTGCGAGAGTTATGGATGCTCCCGAGAAGAGCCTCGAAGGCGAGGAAGACGAAATCAGAGGGATGAATCTGTACGAATGGATGAAGCTTGCCCCGGAGGAGAATTTCATAGCCAGAGAACTGGTTAATGGCTATCCTCTGAGCCTTAAAGGAATGGAGTTGCTGCTTTCCTTCGCCGAAGATGACCTGAACATCGCCACAGTCATCACGTACCACCATCTCCTTTCACAACTCATCGACCCGCTCATAATCTCCAAACTCGGGTTTGACAGGGCAGTTAAGGTGAGGGACATGGCCAGAGAAGCGGTGAAAAGGTATGAGGATGATGGCATTGAAGTATTCGTGAAGCTGGATGAAGAGCTCCTCAGGATGGGAGCGAATCCCGGAAGCGTTGCAGACCTTACCATTTCATCAATCTACCTGGCTCTTCTGGAGGGTTTGAGGCCATGAACTCAGTAAGGCTCTCGGATTTCGGGCTGAAAGAGGGGATAAACGAGGTAATAGGAATAACCTCCGGCACATCGTCAAATGATTTTCACCTGAACGCCGCACCTCTTGGGCTGATAGTGAAAGACGATTCGGGAACTGAAGCCGAGATACGCCTCTACCCGGGTGACACCGGCCATACCCGGAGAAATCTGGAGAGAAACGGTGAGCTATGGGTGAACGTTGTCCATGACCCCATCCTTTTCGTGATTTCAGCCTTCGACGATCCGGAAAAAGAGTGGTATGAAAGCCTCAGGCCCCCAATTTTGAAGGGGGCTCTAACTGCATGCCGGTTCACAGGAAAGGTGGAGAGGGGTAGCTTTGCAAAGCTCAGGCTTCAAGAAGGTGTGATCGTCAGGAGTCAGGTCAGGGCCGTTAACAGGGGCTTCAACCTCCTCATCGAGGCGTTAATCTACGCCACCCGGTTGCACCTCAACCCGGACTACGCATCCAGAATTCTCGAGCTGGAGAAAATCATAGAAAAATGCGGTGGAAAAAGAGAGAAGGAGGCTCTGCACCTTCTGAAGGAATACGTCAGGGGTAGACTGCCTTGATGGCTTCCAGAAGTGTTCCAATCACTGGCTGCGGATACACGCCGATTATCAGAATCCCGGCCATGCATACTGTTGCAGCCACCACCGCAGAGCTCATTCGGGAGGCCTTCAGAATTCTCGGAGGTTCTATGACGTATATTGCTCTTACAACTCTCGCATAGTAGAACACCGAAATTACGCTGTTCAGGACACCTATGAGGGCGAGAAGCCAAAGACCTGACTCTATCGCGCTCCAGAATAACCAGTACTTGCTCCAGAAACCCGCGAGTGGCGGGAAGCCGGCGAGGCTGAACATGAACACAGTCATGGCAAATGCAGATATGCGAGACCTCCTCCACAATCCGTTCATCTGGTGTATGCTGTCTCCTTCCTCGCCGACGATGGCGAAGCTTCCAGCTTTCATCAGAGCGTGGGTCACCATGTGGAAAATGGCTGCTGCAATACCCAGAGGGCTGAAAGCTGCGATGCCTATGAGGGCATAGCCAGCATGGGCTATGCTGGAGTACGCAAGCATCCTCTTGACGTTTGTCTGAACCAGGGCAACCACGTTGCCTAAGGTCATGGTTACGGCAGCTATCACCGCAATAACAAGCTTCCAGTCACCGATCATGCTTCCCAGGCCAAGAACGAATATCTGCAGGAATATGGCCACACCCATGGCCTTGCTGACTGCCGCGAGAAAAGCCGTCACGCTTGTTGGGGCACCCTGATATACATCGGGAGTCCACATGTGGAATGGCACAGCGGATATTTTGTACCCAAACCCAGCGATGAGCATTGCCAGAGCCAGATAGGCCACCGGACTGGATGAGATGGCTTGAGATATGGCTGCAAGCTGAACGCTGCCCGTTAAACCGTATATCAGGCTCAGACCGTAAAGAATGAGGGCGCTTGAGAATGCTCCGTAAAAGAAGTACTTCAGGCCTGCCTCGTTGCTCCGCCTGTCCCACCTGAAGTACGCTGCTAAAGCATAGCTCGACAGGCTGGCAGTTTCAAATGCGACGTAAAGCGTGATCAGATCTCTTGCAGAAACAACGAACATGGCTCCGGCTGTGGCAAGCATCAGCAGAGCGTAGTACTCGCCGGTGCTGCTCCTGGCCCTCTCCAGGTAACTGATGGAAGTGGCGGCAACGATTGCCGATGCGAACAGGAAGAGCATTTTAAAGCTCCAGGCATAGGTGTCGAAAATGAAGGTGAAAAGCCTCCCCTCGACACCACGGAGGGTGAACAGGTAAAGGATGGCTGCTGTGAATCCTGCAAGGCTTATGAACCCGGCCAGTCTTCTGTTTTTCCCCTTCAGGTCTGAAAAGAGTGCCAGGAAAGCAAAGAGCACAACGATGATTTCCGGGATTACTATGCTGTAGCTCAGTGCGTCCACCATTTTACGCACCTCCGGCAAATTCTGCAAAGGCGACGCTGAACGTGTCTATGATTCCCTCAAGCGGAAGCGGATAGATGCCCAGGAATAATATGGCCACAACCAGCATGAACATTGCCACGAACTCGTGTGCATCAACATCGCCGTGGATGTGGAGGTCGGAGTTGAAGGGGCCAAACACCGCCCTTCTGAGAGCATAGAGGAAGTAACCTGCCGTTATGATGGCAGCGGGAAAGACGAAGAGGGCGAGCACGTTGAAGGTCTCAAGGGCCCCTATCAGAACTGTAAATTCTGCAACGAACGAGGCCGTGAAGGGCAGCGCCAGGCCAGCCATGCTGGCAGTGACCATGAATGTGGCCCAGATTGGCATCTTGTGTGCCACTCCTCCGAGCCGGTGTATCAGGCGAGTTCCAGCTTTGTGGTGCAGTGTTCCCGCCATTATGAACAGGAGCGGCGAAGCGACCCCGTGAGCAAACATCTGGAAGATCGCTCCCGTTATCCCGGCTGGCGTCAGTGCTGCAATGCCCAGCACAACGAACCCCATGTGGGAGACGCTGGAGAGGGCTATCAGGCTCTTGTAGTCCTCCTGTGCCATCGCCGCAAGAGCACCGTAGAATATTGTCACGATGGCTATTACGGCTATGGGATATGCGTAAGCTTTCGCAACCTCAGGGAAGAACGTGTAGGGGATTCTCAGCAGGCCGTAGCCACCCATCTTCAGCAGTATTCCTGCCAGCAGAACGCTTCCACTCGTAGGCGCCTCGACGTGGGCAGCAGGAAGCCAGGTGTGGAAGGGGAAGATGGGCATTTTGACGAAAAAGCCGAATACGAGGGCTATGAAGAGTATGACCGCAATTTTCGGTTCAATGTTCAGATTCGAAAGCTCGAGCAAATCGAAGGTTCTAACACCGGTCTGGAGGAAGTAGAGGTAGTGTATGGCGAGAAAGGCGAGAATCATTATGGCGCTTCCGATGTGGGTGTAGATTATGAACTTGAAACTGGCATAGTCCTTGCGGGGCCCTCCCCATATGGCAATCAGGAAGTACATCGGAATCAGCACAAGCTCCCAGAAGACGAAGAAAAGGAAGAGGTCGAGGGCCATGAAGACGCCTGCGGTGGCGAAGCATGTCAGATTGATGAGCCCGTAGAACTGGTTGTCCCTTCTGTGCTCGTCAACTCCGTAAATCGTCGCAACTAAAGCCAGAAGGGTTGTGAGGATGACTAAAGGCAGGCTCAGACCGTCGACGGCAAGGTGGTAGCTTATGCCCAGCGAGGGAATCCACACGTATCTTTCCTCAAGCTGGAAGCCGGGGCCTTCGAACAGAGTGTAAGCGTAAAGAGAGGCTGCAAATGACAGGAAGGCGAAGAAGATTGCTATCCACCTTGCAATTCTGGCATTTTTCACCAGCCAGGGCAGAATGCTTCCGAGCAGGAGAAGGAGAAGGATGGTGCTCAGAATCATGGGCTCACCCCCGCGAAGTAGAGTATCAGAGCCATAACTCCAAGCAGCACAACGCTCAGGTAGTACTGGACGTTCCCCGTCTGCACCTTCCTCAGGACGCTGCCAGAGCCAAGAATGAACCTGCCAGTTCCGTCCACCACTCCATCAATCACGGCCCTGTCAAACCACCCCGTGAGCCTTGCCCAGTATACGCCGATCCTTCCACCGAAGATGTCTTCAAAGAGGTAGTCCATGTAGTACTTCTCGTAGAGGAGTGTGTGGACTGGTTTCAGCACCTCTCTGACCCGGTACACCGGCACACCCCTCACGTATCCGAGGTATGCGATGACGATTGATGCTGCGGCAATCGTGACCGTCAGCACCATAAGGGTTTCATTGGGCTCAAGGACCAGCTGCATGTAGCCCTCCTTCACAACCTCGTGGGGATATGTTGTTTCTATAAAGCTCTCGAAGTAGCTTTCAAGCCAGGTTTTGAGAAAACCGGTTGAGGATGCGAAAATGGCAAGGATGATGAGAACGGAAGTCATGACCGCCGGGCTCTCCTTTGGATGCTCCCTGCCCCTGTACTTGCCGGTGAAGGCCATGAACCACACCCTGAAGATGTAGAATGCCGTGAGGGCCGCAGCGGCCACACCGAAGAATGTAAGAATCATGTCCCCCCTGCTATAAGCAGCGAGTATAACCTCATCCTTGCTGAAGAAGCCGCTGAATGGTGGGATTCCGGCAAGGGCCAGGCTGCCAGCAAGCATGGTGTAGGCGGTTACGGGCATGAGCTTGCGAAGCCCACCCATTTCACGTATGTCGTTGGTCATGCATGCATTTATGACGCTTCCAGCGGCGAGGAAGAGCAAAGCTTTGAAGAAGGCGTGATTCATCAGGTGGAACATGCCCGCAAAGAGGCTGCCGGCTCCAAGAGCCATAAACATGTAGCCGAGCTGGGAGATGGTGGAGTAGGCAATTACCTTCTTGATGTCAACCATCACAAGCGCCATGGTGGCGGCAAACAGAGCTGTGAAGCCTCCGATGTAGGCGACAATGGTGAGAGCTTCGCTGCTCATGGCAAAGAGTGGATACGTTCTTGCCACAAGGTACACGCCTGCCTTAACCATGGTGGCAGCGTGTATCAGTGCTGAAACAGTTGTTGGACCCTCCATGGCATCAGGCAGCCAGACGTGCAGCGGAAACTGCGCAGACTTACCGATTGCTCCGCCGAAGAGCATGACGGCTGCAAAGGTCAGAACGAAATTGTCCATTTCAGGAGCCAGTTCAAACAGCCTGAGCAGATCGAAGGTTCCTGCGTAGACGAATAGAACGACAATCCCTATGAGAAAGGCGACATCTCCTGCTCTCGTCACAAGAAACGCCTTGAGCTGGGCTTTTGCAGCCTCGGGCTTCCTGTAAAAGTATCCGATGAGGAGGTAGCTGCAAAGCCCGACGATTTCCCAGAACATGAACATGAGAAGGAGGTTGTCTGCAATAACAAGCCCCAGCATCCCCACGCTGAAAAGCTGCATTTCCGCAAAGTACCTGCTCAGCCTGTTGGTCCTGATGAAGGGCATCATGTACCCGAGAGAGTAAATGTGAATGAGGAGAATGAGGGTTGAAACGATAAGAACCATCAGGGCGCTCAGCTGGTCTATGAGGACCCCGAAAGTGATTTCCTTGCCCCCAACAACCGCCCAGACAATCTTTGCCTGATAGGTCTGGCCGTTGAGGACATCAATGAACGCTCCGAGGCTGAGCAGGAAGGAGAGAAACATGAAGAATACCGCCACTTCACCCAGACCTCTTGTAAATCTGTACCCGGCAGTCAGACAGATTACGAAGCCGAACAGAGGCATTATGGGTATCAGCCATGCATACTCGATCATCCCTATCACCCACCTATTGCTCTATCATCTACCATCTCAACCCCTCAAACAGCGAAATGTCAACGATTCCATGATTTCTGAATATTCTGACCACTATGGCAAGGGCTATCGCCGACTCGGCAGCAGCGACCAGAATTATGAAAAGAGCAAAGACCTGGGCGGTGAAGCCTTCGGGAAACAGGCGGGAGAAAGATATGAGATTGATGTTGGCAGCATTGAGCATCAGTTCGATGCCCATGAGCATCACGATGGGGTTTCTTTTCGTCATCACACCCATTGCTCCAATGGAAAGGAGGAGGATTGAGAATACAAGAACGTAGCCCTGGGGAATCACGCCACATCCCTCCTGACAAGATAGATGGCTGCAAAGACTGCGATCACTATTATAAGCGATGCCACCTCAAACGGAACTCCGAATATCTTGAAAAGGGCCTGACCTATCTCATCAACATTGGGCTCCCACAGTACCTCCGAGGGAAATGGCGTACCTGCCAAAAATACCAGTGCGAACAGGCCGAAGGCTATAGCAATCAAACCACGCAGCAGCCTAAAGCTCATCCATACCACCCTTCCTCGTTACCATTATTGCGAACACCATCAGAACCGCAACAGCTCCAACGTAGACCATTACGTGCATGAAGGCAAGAAAGTATGCTCCCAGAAGCACGTATATGCCGCCGATGAGAAGCATGGAGACGGCAAAGAATACTGCCGAGTGCATGACTTGCTTTTCAAGGAAAATGGCGAGAGAGAACAGCAGTGTTACCGCTGCAATTGCTGCAAATATGAGCTCTTCCACTTTACCCCCTCCGGTATGGCCTCTTCTCCATTTTAATCCTACAGCGAGTTTCAATGGCTTCCACGTCAGCCCCAGTAAATTCAGCGTAATCTTTCTCCCTGATGTGATCAATAATCTTCTTTGCAGCCTCGCTTCTGACGATTATGGTGGAAAAGCCTTCTGGAGACCCCTCGCTGCCAACGCTCACGTCGCTCTCAACTCCCACAAAATCCTGACACACCCTGCACCCTGAGGGCAGGATTTCCTCCACCTCCTCTTCGCTGACCTCCACAACACGGATGTACTCATCCGCCTCTCCCTCGCTCACCTCAACTGCAAGCCCATTACCTGTAACCTGCATTTTTCTTACGGATTTCATCTCAACGCCCTTCCTGGATAGGAGCTCTGAGAGCTGGTGGTAGTAGAAATTCTCCATGCAGAACAGGCTTATTGCCAGCTTAACGTTCCGTTTGTAGCTTGCAACCTCATTTTCCAGCTTCTTCAGCCCGGAAATCATGCAGGGTGTGGCGGTAACAGCAACACCCTTTCTGGTGTTGTATGTTGCATTTCTAAGCTCAACCATGACGTCAGCAAAGCTGTATTTGGAGCTTGTGATCTTTCTATCCCCAAGCTGCTTGGCAGTTCTGGCCTGAGCCGTGATAGGCCGCCACACATCGTCCCTGCTCACCACCACTGCCCTGTCAATCATGCCGAGCTCGAAGGCTGAGGCAAGGATTTCGGTGACCATCCCCCCATCCTGCCCGCTGAATCGCTTTGATTTTGCTGCCAGAACCTCAATGTACTCCCCAATGCCGTTATTTGGCTCGTACTCCCATCTCGGGCAGACACGAATGCATGAGCCGCAGTCAATGCACTCCCTCTCCCAGTTGGGGAAATCGATTGGTTTATCGCCACCCGTTATGCCGTAAACGGGACATACTGAAGTGCAGGTGGTGCAGTGACTGCATAGCCCAGCATCTATAACGAATTTTTTCAGATTTCCGAAGTACTTCTGATCCTTAAGGGGCTTCTTAGGAAGCTTTACCCTCCACTCGAAGTAGCAAACCTCTGTCATCTGTCACACCTCAATACTCCTCCTCATACTCCTTGGACTCATACTCCACCATTGTTAAAGCGAAGGTTGGGCAGTTTCTGACGCACATTCCACAGCCAGAGCATATTCTGGGATCAATTCTGAGAACTCTCTCGTCACCAACTGTCGTGAATGTTATGGCGTTCACAGGACACGTTTCAACGCAGAAGAGGCAGCCAATGCAGTTCTCCGGATGAGCGCAGGCGGAACGCTTTAAAGGCTTTTCAGGCTTCCATCTGAGCTCCTTTTTTAATTTCTGGAATTTTTTAATGTCGTATACGAGTTCCTCCCTCCTCCACTCCATCAGCTCGAGCTTTGGCCCCATGACTATGGCTCCGGTGGGGCAGGCATCGGCACAGAACCCGCAGAAGAGGCAGCGCCCAAGGTCGAGGTAGTAGCCGTACATTATCCTCCTCCCGTCAGGCTTTATCTCCATATCGATCTGGATCGTGTTGACAGGACAGGCTCTCTCACACGCTCTGCAGGCTATGCAGTTTTCGAGGGTGAAGAGAGGATGACCCCTGTACCCTTTCGGCACAACAAGCCTCTCATCAGGATACTGAACTGTTATCGGCCGCTGAAAGAAGTAGCTCAGAGGGACTGTCAGCGGCCCTGCAAGCTTTTTGATGACCTTCGGACTGACCTTCACGCCAGCACCCCCAGCGCCGCTATGGCCCAGACAAGATTGAGGAGTGAAAGCGGAAAGAGGCGTTTCCAGCCCAGCTCAAGAAGCTGGTCAATTCGAAGCCTGAAATATGCAGCTCTGATCCATATCAGCAGGAAAATTATTACGTAGACCTTCACGTGGAAGAGCAGGAACGTTGCCAGGCTTGCGAGGGCGGGCGGGAGCATATCTAAGGCTGCATTCAAACCGAGAGGCAGACCGTATCCGCCGAGGAAAACGGCTACGAAAAGGGCGGACGTTACGAACACGCTTATGTAGTGAGCAGCCATCAGCATGCCGTAGAACATGCCCCCGTATTCCGTCATGAATCCTGCCACAAGCTCTGATTCCGCCTCAGGTATGTCGAAGGGTGTTCTTTCAAGCTCCGCCAGTATTGTTATCAGGAAAAGGAGGGCACCAAGTGGGAGGATTGCCGCATACCACATCTGGGACTGGGATTCAGCTATTTCCACAATGTCCACACTTCCTGCAAGCACCGCAACCGAAATCAGCACAAGAACCGCCGGCAATTCATAGCTTATCATCTGGGCTGCGGCCCTCATGCCGCCCATCAGGGAGAACTTGTTGTTGGCTGAAAGCCCGCAGAGCATTACGCCCATGGGCTCAAGGCTGGCGAGGGCGATGATGTATATCAGGCTGGCCTCATTTTTCAGGCCAACGAAACCATCGCCAAAGGGAATCATCAGGCCGATTGCCAGCCCCGCGAAGACGACAAGGGCTGGGCCAACGATGTACGTGAGCCTGTCCGCACGTTTCGGAATGAAGAACTCCTTTGTCATGAGCTTCAAAAAGTCGGCAATTGCCTGAAACAGCCCCCAGAGCAGGGGTGGCCCGGCATATACGGGACCCCTCCTGTTCATCATCCTTCCCAGAATCTTCCTCTCAAGCCACACGATGACCAGAACGTTCAGAAAAATGACGAGAATTATCAGGACTGACTCTATCAGGCTCAGGATGAGCTGAGCACCTGTTTTTCCGATCAATGGGCTCAGTGCCCCCATTCCCTTTGCATACACCGGTTGAAGCACCGGAGACTCGTACCAGCTCATTCAGACCACCTTTATCCACTATCTGTCAGTATCGCCGAGACACACGTCCAGACTGCCCAGGATGGCTGGCAGATCTGCAACATTGCAGCCGGGCATCATGGCCTTCGTCACCTGAATGTGGACGTAAGCAGGGCTCCTTATCTTCACTCTGTACGGAGTATCCTTCCCGTCGCTGACGATGTAGTAGCCAGCTTCTCCCCTGGGAACCTCCACGCGGTAATACACCTCACCCGGAGGAGGCACTCTGGGCACCCGCTTCGCCATAACATCGCCTTCGGGCAGCCTCATGAGAAGCTCTCTGGCAATGTCTATGCTCTCGTAGATCTCCCTGATCCTCACCATGAATCTGGCGAAGCAGTCGCAGTCGCTCTCAACGACTGGCTCGAAGCCTATCTCTTCATAAAGCAAATACGGATCGTTGTAGCGCACATCAACCTTCAGGCCGCTCCCCCTCGCTACCGGCCCCGTCACGCCCCACTCCTTTGCAACGCTCTTTTTCAGAATCCCGACGCCCTGAACCCTCTTCAGGAACGTCTCATTATCAAGCATCAGGTTGATGAAGTCGTTCATCTTCCTCTCTATCCTGTTGAGGTAGCGGATGGTTCTCTCAACCCACCCGTTTGGCGCATCTCTTGCGACGCCGCCGAAGCGAGGATAGTTGTAGGTCATTCTGTGACCCGTGAGGCGGGAGAGGGAGTCGAGGATGAATTCTCTTTCTCTGACGGCAAAGAGCAGCGCTGTGAAGTTGCCCAGGTCTATTGAATAGGCTCCAAGCCATACAAAGTGACTTGCAATCCTCTGAAGTTCCGATGCGATCGTTCTAAGGTAGAGAGCCCTTTCGGGCGGCTCAACGCCCATAAGCCTTTCAACCGCCCCCACGTATCCCTCCGTCCAGATCATGGATGCAACGTAGCAGAGGCGGTCGTTGTAGGGGATGAACTTGACCCATGTTCTCTTCTCCGCAAGCTTTTCCACGCCTCTGTGAAGGTAGCCTATGGTCGGCTCAACGTCAACAACCGTCTCCCCCTCAACCTTCACCTTCAGCCTCCACAGGCCGTGGGTGAACGGATGCTGCGGACCGAAATTAACCCACATTTCCATTTTCTACCACCTTTTGTCCCATCTCTTCCGGTTGCTGCACATCTTTTCCACCCTCTACCACCACTCGTAGTCCTTGCGCAGCGGATGCCCCTCGAAGTCCTCGGGAAGCAGGAGCCTCTTCAGGTTGGGATGGTTTCTGAAGCGAACACCGAACATGTCGTAAACCTCCCTCTCGTGGAAGTTTGCGGTGGGATAGAGGTCAACCACGCTCTCCACCTCTGGATTCTCCCTGTCAACCTGACACTTGACGACAAAGATGAAGCCGTCGCTGTAGCTTCCGAGAACGTAAACAACCTCCATTCTGTCCGGATAATCCACGGCAGTAACAGTTGAGAGGAAGTCCCTTCCCACCTCATCCCTCAGAAACCTGATGAAGCTGTGAAGCTTTTCAGCATCAACTTTGAAGACGATCCTGCGCTCCCCTTCCTTTACATCGAACTCCACGTCAGGGTGGGAAGCCCTTACCGCCTCAGCTATTCTGTAGAGGTCAGGTATCATCTCTTCCCCTCCCTCACCCTCTTCCTGAACTCGATTATTGCATCGAGGAAGGTCTCCGGCCTCACAGGACATCCGGGAAGGTACATGTCCACCGGCATTATCTTGTCAACGCCCTTGACGACGTTGTATGAGTCGTAGAAGGGGCCGCCGCTTATTGCACAGTCGCCTATGGCAACCACCCACTTCGGTTCGAGCATCTGCTCGTAGAGTATCCTGATGCGTGGCGCCAGCTTTCTTGTCACAGTCCCGCTAACCCACAGCATGTCCCACTGCCTCGCCGTTGAAGGGCTCAGCACGCCATGCCTCTCAGCATCGAATAGCGGGCCGAACACAGCCATAGGCACCTCTATTGAGCAGCAGGCTATGCCGAAGTGGGAGCCCCAGGGCGAGAAGCCCCTGCCCCAGTAAAGAAGGGGGCCGAGAACCTTCCACAATCCCTTCCTCACATCCTGAGCGAGTCTTTCAATCAAACCGTCTGTTCTTTCGAGAAAATCCTCAGAGCTGTCCAGTCCCACGACAGCATGGGCACTTCCATCTCGCATGTGGATTATTCTGGGTAGTTCGTCACCCATTTCAACGCCCCCTTCGTCCAGGCATAGATGAGCCCGATGACGAAAACACCGATGAACATGAACATTTCGATAACTGCCATAATCCCTATTTCCTTCACCACAGCTGCCCAGGGAAACATCATCAGGGCTTCGATGTCGAAGATGACGAACATCAGGGCGAAGGTGTAGTACTGGATGCTGAACTGGACTCTCGCCGTCCCGTACGGGATTTCGCCGCACTCATACGTTTCAGCTTTAAGATAGCTGTAGCGGCTGGGCGTGAAGAGCTTGGGTATGAAGAAAGATACCACTGGTATTGCCAGTGCGACTGCCATATACAGAGCCATTTTGACGAAAACCTCTACTGCCATGTTCAACCACCGCTGTGCAGTTTCCAGAGCTCAAAGCGGGATTTTAATGCCTAAATACTTAAAGGTTTCTATTTTTCTTTGCATTTCTTGATAACTGATATAGCACCACTCGATTCGACGAACGGCGACTGTTCTGAAGAATTATCATTTTGAATAATTAGGTTTTGAACTATGGCTATGAAATGTATGCAGAGCCGAAGCAGAAATACCAAAGGTTTTAAAAAACACGTCCTCAGCTTTCTGGCTACGGTGGTACCATGCTCTCACCTCTCGAAGTGACGCTGATAAAGGCACTTGAAGTCGGAAAGAGGTACAGGGTTGAGGAAGCTGCAAAGGTATCGAAGATGAGTGTTGATGCTGTTTTCAAGGCCGCATACCTGCTTCAGGAAAAGGGGCTCGTAAGGGTTGAGGAGGAGAAGTGGAAGGAGTACAGCCTCACAGAGGAGGGGATGAAGTACCTCAACGACGGATTTCCTGAGGAGATAATTGCCAGAGAGCTCGAAAGCGGTGAGAAGAGCGTTGTAGAGCTCGAAGGGAGGTTTGGGAAAGAAGTCGTTTCCATCGCAATAGGGTGGTTGAGGAGGAAGGGCTGCATAGAAATAAAGGACGGGGTCATCAGGCTGATAAAGCCCGTCAGCATCCCTGAAAGGGAAGCTCTGAATATAATATACAACGACAGAATGGCTGAAATTGATGAAGTTACACTGAAAATTCTCGTCAGAAGGAAGCTCATCAGAATTGAAGAGTTCAAGGAAATCTACATCACCCTGCTCAAAAAGCCGGAGGCGGAGCTTAAGGGATACATTTCTGACTTAACTCCCGAGCTCATAATAAGCGGTGCCTGGCGGGGGAAGGAGTTCCTGAAGTACGACATACACGTACCTTCAAAGGACATATTCCCCGCCAAGGTGCATCCCTATGAGAGGATAATCAGGGAATGCAGGAAGATATTTCTGGAGATGGGTTTTACCGAGATAAAGGGGCACTACGTCCAGCCAGCCTTCTGGAACTTCGACGCTCTATTCCAGCCACAGGATCACCCGGCAAGGGACATGCAGGACACGTTTTACCTCGACAGGTACGTGGACATGGATGACGAGGTGGTGGAGAGGGTAAGAGCGACCCACGAGAACGGCTGGATCACCGGCTCAACGGGATGGGGTGGGGAGTGGAGCTACGAGAAGGCCATGCAGCTCGTTCTTAGGACACACACGACTGCCATCACCATCCACTACCTGGCCAGAAATCCCGAGCCGCCTGTTAAAGCCTTCTGCATCGACAGGGTTTACAGGAGGGAGGCAATAGATGCAACACATCTCCCCGAATTCGACCAGCTTGAAGGGGTTGTGCTTGACAGAAACGTGGGATTCAAGCACCTGCTGGGACTTTTGAAGGAGTTCTTCGTCAAGATGGGGTTCGAAGATGTCCGCTTCAGGCCCGGCTACTTCCCCTACACGGAGCCAAGCGTAGAGCCAGAGGTCTACGTTGACGGTCTCGGCTGGATAGAGCTTGGAGGGGCAGGAGTGTTCAGAAAGGAGGTTACAGAGCCCCTCGGCATAAAGGGAAAGGTGCTTGCCTGGGGCCTGGGCATAGGAAGGCTCGCCATGCTCAGGCTTGGAATGAAAGACCTGAGGAGGCTTTACCTGCC
>CAZHKD010000033.1:0-15024 GCA_964533255.1 uncultured archaeon
ACCAGAATCCTCACAAACTCGCTCTCGACGAAGTGGACGCTTTTCGGCTGGCATAGGAAAATGTCGCCTGCCCTGACTTCCCACACCTCGTCACCAATCCCCAGCTTTCCCCCTCCGTCCATGATAACAAAGACCTCGGTCTGCTCAATGTGGTAGTGCCTTCCAACCCTGCCTCTGATCTCCACTATCTGGACGAAGGAGTCGGCAGCGATGTCGAAAACCTTCATAACCCTGTAGTTCCCCCTGTCCTCCCATTCTCCGCCTTCAAACTCAAATTTCACCCACAACCCTCCTCAACTCTTTTACTCTGCCCAGATAAAAAACATCGTCTTCGATGGCGTAGACCTCAACATCTTCAACGTCTGGCAGCATGGGTGAGAGGAAGGAGTCTATGGAAAGGACGTCGCTGCCTGAAACGATGGGCGAGAATGCGGGCAGCACGATTATATCTGCATCACCTCTGTAACGCAGGTAGCAGGGGAAGGTGTAAATCCCACCTTCGTACCTGACCCTCACCACAGGATGCTCGTGACCCATGATTATTCTACCTGCGTTTATACTGTCGAGCTCTTTGTGGCCATGGACAACAGTATAATCATCAATTTCAACGCTCTCCACCAGCTCTATGCCTCGCTTTGCCAGGATTGCAGCCAGAAAGTTGTCGTGGTTGCCCCTCACAGCCACTATTTCAAGTCCGGAGAACTTCGCCAGAAACTCCTCAACATCCTCCCACTCGTAGGGCATGTTTCTGCTGAACTCGTGCTTGAAGTCGCCAGCTATCACCAGCCTTTTGATGCTGTACTTCTCAACGATTTCCTCGACGCTCCTGATCACGTCCCTTATCTGAACCCTGGGCAGGGCAAAGCCCCTCTCCTGGAGCACGCTCTCCATTCCCAAGTGCAGGTCAGAGATGATGGCGGTGCTGCCGATTACGGCAGCTTTCTCAGGAGTCAGCTCAACGCTGCTAACCTTCATGTGGCTATAACCTGCAGTATTTTTTCGTGTATCGCCCTGATAACCTTCCTCCTGTCCTCCATGAGCACTATGTCCTCCTCTCCCAGCACGTAAATGTTCAGGGCGAAGGGGCTCGGATACGGAATCCTGACGATCTCCAGCTCCACTCCCCTGCCAATCCTCGCCATGAAATCAAGGGCGTTTTCTATGTCCATGGAATCCTCGATTATCTCCCGATATGTCTCTTTCAGTACCGGAAAGTCATCTCCAAAGTTTCGCTTTATGACTCTGAGCAGCGTATCGGCACTCATCTGCTGCCTCCAGACACTCTTCTCCCTGCCCAGATAGTTCCGGAGAACCATCATAGACCTCACCGCCACGTGCCTGAACCTCCTCCTCAGCATCTCCGTCTTCTCCAGGCTTTCCATCAGCTCTTCCCTGAAGTTCTCCGTGGTGAAAAGAGCCTTTATCTCATCATTGGTCAGAGTCCTGTTGCGGGGCAGGACGAGCATGAATCCGTTGTCGTTGAGGGCTATCTGGACGTTGCACCCCTTCATCTTTCCAGCTCTGTAGGCAAAGACCCTCGACAGAGCGCTGTTGGCCCTCCTGCCGACCAGAGTGTGGAAAACGTAATAGTGCCTTCCTTCAGCCTCGAACTTCTCGACGACCAGCCTTCTGTCAGTGGGAATGGAGCTGAAGAGCTTCTGCTCCCTGAAGTAGTTCTCTATTGCCCTCGCCGCTCCCTCATCAATCCCGTAGTTCTCCACCAGATAATCGACGCAGCCATTCTCGCTGCCATCTTCAAGCAGCTCCTCCATGATTCCCCTGAACCTCTGAATTCTCAAAGCTAAATCATAGCTGAGGGGAAGCTGCTCCGAAAACCAGCTGGGAACCGTGGGCTTCTCCCCCGGCACCTCCTCCACGATTATGCTCATCCCCTTCGATTTCAGGAAGCGGAAGGTTCTGCCGGCAAGCACGAAGACGTCGCCCTTCAGCAACCTCTCAGCGAATTCCTCCTCCACCTTCCCGACCATCTTACCTTCCCTCGTTATGACGCTAATGGCCACCTCATCGGGAATGGTGCCCACGTTCAGGTAGTAGATGGGCCTTATGGTCTTGCCCCTCCTCCCGAAAACTCCCTCCTCTTCATCGAACCATATCTTACCGTACACCTTCTTCTTCTCAAGCTCCGAATAGCTTCCGCTCAGGTACCTCAGAACAGAAACGAACTCCTCTTTCGTGAGCTCTCTGTAGGGGTACGCCCTTCTTATCAGAGATAACGCTTCATCAACGCCCCATTTCTTCTCTATGGCCATCCCCACGATGTGCTGGCATAGGACATCGAGGGGCTTCTTCGGTATGCTTATCCTGTCGAGCCTCCTCTCCAGCGCCTCTTTAGCGAGAACCGTGCACTCAACAAGGTCGTCCTGATCAACCACAACAATTCTTCCAACGCTCACGTCATGGAGCCTGTGACCGCTCCTGCCGATTCGCTGCAATGCGCGATTTATGCTCTTTGGGGAGCCGAGAAGGATTACAAGGTCTATGTAGCCTATGTCTATCCCCAGCTCAAGGCTGGTTGAAGAGACGACGCACCTGAGCCTTCCGCTCTTAAGGTCTTCCTCCACCTCCAGCCTCACTTCCTTTGAGAGAGATGAGTGGTGAGCCTTTATGGGAAAATCGTCTCCGAGCTTCTTTTTCAGGTGGAAGACCACCCGCTCAGTTGCGCTCCTGGTGTTGGTGAAGATCAAAGCCGTTCTCGCTTCCTTCACCATCTCCGCAAGCAGAGAGTAGAGCTTCTCGCTGATTTCATCCGCTGAAGCTGCAAAGAAGTCGTCGATGGGCGAGATGACCTTTATGTCTATCTTCTTCTCGAAGGTCACGTCTGCAACGACGCAGCCCCGCTCCTTTCCGCTCGTGCTATCAAAACCCACCAGAAACCTCGCAACCTCGTCAAGGGGTGCGATGGTTGCAGACAGGCCGATCCTGACCATCCTGCCCTCCTGTTTCTGACCCTCTCCCTGTATCCTCTCAAGCCTCTCCATGCTGAGGGCAAGATGGCTTCCCCGCTTGTTCTCTGCCAGGGCGTGCACCTCATCCACTATCAGATACCTGACGCCTGTAAGGGATCTGGAGAACTTCGGTGAGCAGAGGATTATGGCGAGGGTTTCGGGAGTGGTGATGAGGATGTGTGGCGGCTTCCTCATCTGCTTCTGCCTTTCAGACGCATCCGTGTCGCCAGTCCTCACAGCCACCCTTATGGGCTGCAGCTTTATCCCCTTCTCCTCCGCGATCCTGTATATCCCCTCCAGGGGCTCCTGAAGGTTTTTCCTGATGTCGTTGTTGAGGGCTCTCAGAGGCGAGACGTAAACCACGTAAACCCTATCCTCCAGCTCCCCTTTCTCAGCCAGCTCAACGAGCATGCTTATTGCAGTCAGAAAAGCTGCAAGAGTTTTTCCACTTCCCGTCGGAGAAGAAATCAGGACGTTATTACCCTTATAGGCCTCCACAATGGCGTATCTCTGCGGAGGAGTGAAGGAGGAGAAGTTTGAGAGGAACCATTCAGCTACGAGAGGGTGGAGAGTTGACAGAATTTCCTCGTCGCTGTACGGCCTCCCTTCAACTATACCTCGAACTGTTGCCGAAGGTTCTGAAGTTCCCGACGCAGCTGAAACCATCACCACTATTTCAAACTCGGGGTTTAAAACCCATCGCCCTGCTGAGCCATGCATCAGTGCAGAACGTTACCGGGCAAAAAAATCAGAGTGAAACTTTCAAAGGCCTGTGACACGCCACATAATGGCCTTCTTCAACCTCCACGAGCTCCGGCTCAATCCTGCTGCACTCTTCAGCAGCGAAGGGGCAGCGGGGATGATACCTGCAGCCTGACGGCGGGTTCTTCGGATCCGCAATGTCACCCTTTATCTCCACCCTGAACTCCTTCTTGATGAAGGAGGGGACTGCGGAGATGAGAGCAGCGGTGTAGGGGTGAGCTGGCCTGTAGATGACGTCCTTGGCCCCACCGATCTCAACTATCTTACCCAGATACATCACCGCTATCCTGTCCCCAACAAGCTTTGCGACAGAAAGGTCGTGGGTTATGAAGAGCATTGAGAGCTGATACTCGCTTTTGAAGGACATTAGAAGGTTGAGAATTGCCGCCCGAAGTGAAACGTCGATCTGGGAAACCGGCTCGTCGGCAACGACGAACTCGGGCTTTAAAATCATGGCCCTTGCAATGGCAACCCTCTGCCTCTGACCTCCGCTGAGCTGATACGGAAAGCGGGTGTAGAACTGCTCTGCCGGAACCAGCCCGACCCTGTTCAGCATCTGTATCGCCATCTCTCTCGCTTCCTTTTTGTCTGCCAGCTCGTGAATCAGGAGGGGGTCTTCAAGGTGCTCTCCAATTCTCATTTTCGGGTTGAGGGATGCGTAAGGATCCTGAAACACAATCTGGAGGTGCCTCCTTATTTCCTTCAGCTTCTCTCCTTGAACCTTGGAGATGTCATCACCTTTAAACAGTATCCTGCCCTCCGTGGGCTCTTCCAGCCTGACAACTATTCTCCCGGTGGTTGTCTTCCCGCATCCGCTCTCGCCAACCAGAGCGAGAACCTCACCCTTCTCCACCTCAAATGATACGCCATCAACGGCATGAATGTACTCAATACCCCTTGAAAGCAGAACCTCAATCAGCGATTTCTGGACGGGGAAGTACTTTTTCAGGTTTTCAACCTTCAGTATGCTTTTCACCTCTCACACCCCTTGCCTCGTCACATCAACCTCATCTGTACAGCCAGCACTTCACCACTCTTCCATCCACCTCAAGGGTCGGCGGCTCCTTCTCCCTGCAAATCCCCATGGCTTTCGGGCACCTTGGCTGAAAGCGGCAGCCCGATGGCGGATTCGTGAGGTCGGGCGGAAAGCCGGGCATGGGCTTGATTTCTCTGTCAACCCAGATGTCGGGGACGCTCTGGATCAGCCCGTCGCTGTAGGGATGGAGCGGTTCCTCAACCAGCTTTTCTGCACTTCCAAACTCTACAAGCCATCCGGCGTACATGACGGCTATTCTGTCTGCCCTGTCAACAGCCAGAGAGAAGTCATGAGTGATAAGCATGATCGCCCTTCCCTCCTTCCTCAAATCGTCCAGCAGGTCCATTATCTTCTCCTGAACGACAACGTCCAAAGCTGTGGTTGGCTCGTCAGCGATGAGGAGCTGGGGGTTCAGGCTTATGGCCATGGCGATCATGATTCTCTGCCTCTGACCTCCGCTGAGCTGGTGGGGGTAGTAATTGACCCTGTCTCCGGTAAGCCCAACGCTTTCAAGCAGTTTTGCTGCCCTCTCCCAGGCCTCCTTTTTGTCCATCTTTTCGTGCTCCATTATCGTCTCCACAATCTGATCCCCGATTTTTTCCAGGGGGTCGAGGCTTGTCATGGGGTCCTGAAATATCATTCCCACCTCTTTGCCCCTGATCCTCCTCATCTCCTCCTCGGGAAGCTTCAGAATGTCCCTCCCGTCGAAAATTACCTGCCCGTCAACGATTCTGCCCGGAGGAAGAATGAGCCTGATGATGGAGAAAGCTAAAGTTGACTTTCCGCAGCCGCTCTCGCCAACAACGCCAATGAACTCTCCCCTTTTTATGGACATGGAAACGTCATCGACTGCTCTCAGCACACCCCTTCTCGAAAAGAAGTAGGTTTTCAGGTTTTTGACCTCTAAGAGCACGTCTTTTCCCACGTGTTCCAATTCCCTGCCTAGCTTCCGATAATCCTGATTCACCAGATTTCACCTCTCTCCCCTCGGAGCGTAGAGCTCGCTCAACCCCTCACCTATCAGGGCAAAGCCCAGGGCGAGGATCATAACCATCATGCCCGGAAACGTAATCATCCACCAGTAGCCAGCCGGCAGATAGGGCTTGCCTGCGCTGAGGTCGTAGCCCCAGTCCGGAGTTGGTGCGGTCACTATGAAGCCCAGAAAGCTCAGACCCGCCTCAGTGAGAATGGCGTCGGCAACGCTGAGGGAGAAGACAACTATCACCGTCGTAACTATGTTCGGCAGGATGTAGCGGGAGAGAATCTTGAAGTGCCCCGCCCCCATGGCCTTTGCCGCCTCAACGAATAATCTGGACTTTATCGAGAGTGTCTGCCCCCTGATCATCCTGAAATAGGTTGGAACGTAGACGACGGATATGGCAACCATTGCGTTGAGAATGCTGGGCCCCAGCACAGCCGCTATCGCTATGGCCAGAATCAGGCTTGGAAACGCATACATGCTGTCCATGAGCATTGAAAGAGTCCTGTCAAGCTTTCCGCCAAAGTAGCCAGAGATGAGGCCAAGAGGCACTCCTATGCTCATCGAGAGGAGTGAAGCGGTGAAGACGACCATCAAAACCACTCGCGAGCCGAATATGACCCTCGAGAGCACGTCCCTGCCAAGATTGTCCGTTCCCATCGGGTGCTTGAGAGACGGAGGAGCCAGCACATCTCCCGTTGATTTTGTGGGGTTGTAAGGAGCGATGAACTCGGCAAGCAAAGCAAGCAGCAGTACAAAGATGACTATTGCCAATCCCGAAAGCACCATCCACCTTCCTTCAGCTTCAGGTATCAGCGATTTAAACAGTCTTCTTGCCAGGTTCTTCACTTCTGCGTTTTCCATACTCTCTCCTCTTTCTTCTGCCTCCTATACTTACTCAGCCTCGCACATCTCAATACCTGATCCTGGGATCAAGCAGTGCGTAGATTATGTCAACTATCAGGCTGATTACCGCAACAAATAACGCATAGAAAACTATGGCTCCCTGAACCGACGTGTAATCCCTGTACTGTATCCTCTCAAGCAGGAACGTCCCCATGCCAGGCCACGAGAAGGTTGTTTCGGTGAGCACGGCTCCTGCAAGAAGAATGGCAAACTGCAGACCCATCAGCGTGATGACGGGTATGAATGCATTTTTCATGGCGTGATAGGCTATCTTCGACCCCCTTATTCCTCTCGCCCTGTATGCAGTGATGAAATCCTGATGCAGCACCTCCAGAAGGTTGTTCCTGACGATTCTGGTGTAGGCTCCTGACAGCACCACGCCAAGAGTGAAAGACGGCAAGAAAAGGTGGAGCAGCGCACTGCTTAAGGCATCGCCGTTAAGTGTGAGAATGCTGTCCAGCACGTAAAGCCCGGTTATCCTCTCAGGCTCCATTCCCGGTGCTATTCTTCCACCTATGGGGAATATTCTCAGATAAACACCGAAAAGCATCTGCAAAAGCATGCCAAACCAGGGGATGAAGAGGGTGTAGGCGACGATGCTGTAAACCCTCATGGATGCATCGAGCTTCGATCCCCTTCTGAAGGCAGCAATAGAACCGGTTAGAATGCCAAGAAGTACGCTGATGGTGAAGGCAAATATTGTGAGCTCAAGCGTTGCAGGAAAACGATCTGCAATCTCGCTTATAACCGGCCTCTTGCCCCAGATCATCGACCTGCCGAAATCTCCCCTGAAGATGTCGTAGAGGTAGCTGAAGTACTGGACGACAAGGGGTTTGTTCAGCCCTGCTTCCTCCCTCATCTTCTCCAGAACTTCCGGAGGAACCTTCTGACCAACCATTGCCGCTATGGGGTCTCCCGGTAGAATTCGCAGGATGAAGAAGACGAGAGTCAGGAGTATTATTACCGTCGGCAGAACAAGCAGTGCCCTGGTGATTATGTACGCCTTCAGAGACGACATTCGACCCCCCAAACAGGGGTTGGCTTAAAAACTTTACTTCAATGAAAAAATATTAAAAAATTTAAGATTTACTCAAGATTTCCAGTAGAGCAGGTAGTACCTGAAGATCATCGTTGGATCCAGCGTTATGCCGCCGATGTCCTTCTTCGCAACTACAAAGAGCTTGCCCTGTATCAGCGGCACTATGGGCACGTCTTCAGCCAGAATGTCCTGGGCCTGCTCGTAGTACTTTGTCCTCTCCGCCTCTTCCGTTGCAACCGACGCTTTGTCAAGCACCTCGTCCATCTGCGGGTTGGAGTATCCGCTTCCGGTCCACTTGTTGCTCTCAGACTTCAGGAAGGGGGTCGTGTAATCGTCGGGGTCGATGTAGTCCGGATACCAGCCGAGCAGCGAAACCATCATGGCGCCCTTCCTGAGATAGTCCACGTAGGTTGACCACTCAGCGCTCTTCAGCTCAACCTCAATGACGCCTGTCGCCTCCAACTGCTCCTTCAGAACCTGGGCAAGGTCTTTCTCGGTATCGCCGTAGTGGGTTGGCGTCCACCAGAGTTCGAGCTTCAGCTTGTTGTTCTCATCGTATCCAGCCTGTTTCAGCAGGCTCTTTGCCAGCTCAATGTTTCCATCGCCGTACCTGCTCTCAAACACGGGCTTGTGGCTCCACATGCCCTTGGGTATCAGGCTGTAGAGGGGCTCAACGGTGCCCATGAACACTCTCTGGGCGATGTCGTTCCTGTCCACCGCTGCCGCTATGGCCTGCCTGACGAGCTTCTCATTTGTTGGCTCCATCACGGTGTTGAGAACGAGGTACCTGATGTAGGCTCCCGGAACCTCAATGACGTTCAGGTTGGGGTTCTGCTTGAGGGATGCGAGGTCGACTGGTGTAAGCGTCCTCCAGGCAATGTCGATGTCGCCCTTCTCAACTGCAAGCCTCAGCGTTGTGGCGTCGCTGTAGAACCTCACGATTATCTTCTCGGTCTTGGGCTTCTCTCCGAAGAAGTACGGGTTGGCCTCAAGAATCAGCTCCTGGTCTCTAACCCACTTGGCAATCCTGTACGGCCCTACTCCGCCTGCAGTCTGATCGCTGTCGATCTCATTTGGCTTGTAGTTTGGATGCACCGGGAAGTATGGTGGGGTTGCGGTAAGAGCCAGGAAGTAGGATATGGGCTTCTTCAGGGTGAATTTAACGGTGTAATCGTCAATTGCCTCCACATTCTCCACGAAGTCCGTCACGAGCCATGCCGGATCGCCGTTGATCTCCATAACCCTCTTGATGGACCTGACAACGTCCTTGGCTGTCAGAGGTGTGCCGTCGGCAAACTTCAGGTCTTTCCTGAGCTTGAAGATGTAAACCTTCCCTCCATCCTGCACCTCATACGATTGCGCAAGGTAGGGCTCCAGTTCCGTTGTACCGGGCTTGTACCTCATCAGCCCGCCCATCATGTTGTTCATTACTTCCCAGGTGAAGAAGTCGTAGGCGTTGCTGGGGTCGAGGTCTGTTACCTTGTCCGTCACACCTATTACTATGGCCTTAACCTCCTTGGGTGTGGCTTTTGGAGTCTCCTTTTCGGCAGGAGTTGGTGTTGCCTGGGGCTTCTCCTGCTGTGCGCAGCCGCTGAAAGCGATGGCGACTGCAATCAGTGCAATGATGAACAGCTTCAGAACAGTTCTCTTTTCACTCATGCTGCCTTCACCTCGATAGCTAAAGGCCACTACTAATTGATAAAATTTACTGAGCGACAATATTTTATTGCGGATATTCCACTCCACTCTTCAACTGTCCGAATCAAAAATCCTCCTGGCAACCTCACCGGCCATTTCCATGGTTTTAAGTTTGCCCCCAAGGTCAGGTGTCGTCCTTCCTTCAGACAGGACAGCTTCAACAGCCCTTTCAACCTTTCCCGCTTCTTCAATGTAGCCGAAGTGCCTGAGCATCATTGCAGCGGTTAAAATCATCGCAGTTGGATTTGCAATACCTTTTCCGGCGATGTCAAAGGCCGCTCCATGAACGGGTTCGAATATTGCGTGCTTTTCCCCGATATTTGCCGATGGGGCCAGACCGAGTCCACCAACAAGCCCCGCAGCAAGGTCTGAAACGATGTCTCCGAACATGTTGGTTGTGACGACAACATCGAATCTCTGCGGGTCCATTACCATGTACATGCAGGCGGCGTCAATGTAGTAATCGTTGCTTTCTATGTCTGGATATTCCGATGCCACCTCTTCGAAGACATCTCTGAACAGCCCGCAGGTTTTGCGCAAGACGTTGGCCTTGTGCAGAGCGGTAACCTTCTTCCGCCCCTCCTTTCTGGCCAGCTCAAAGGCGTAGCGGATGATCCTCTCTGAGGCCTTTCGGGTGATTATGCGGGTGGCAGCGGTGACGCCATCAGCCTCGTATTCGAGGCCCCTGTAAAGGCACTCCGTGTTCTCTCTCACAATGACCATGTCAACGTCATCGTACAGACATTTAACACCCGGAAACGATTTTGCGGGCCGTATGTTTGCAAAGGTCTCCAGCTCAAATCGCAGCTTAACGATGACGTCAGCAGCGGTCTCGCCAGCGGCACCGAAGAGGACAGCATCGCTCTTCTTCGCTTCCTCAAGCGTTTCATCGGGCAGGGCTTTCCCGTACTTCTTCTCAGCTTCATCTCCGGCATCCATCCAGACGTAGTCGAAAGGCAGGTCGAGCTTTTCAAGAACGAGCATTGCGGCGTCCATTACCTCTTTACCAATTCCGTCGCCCGGAATAACAACAACCCTCTTCATGCTTTCAAGCTCCCCCTGTAGAGAGACTTGCTGAACTCCACGAGCCCTCCCTTCTCGATTATCTTTCTCAGGAAGTCGGGGAGGGGGTTGAAAGTGTAGGTTTCATCTCTGGTCTTGTTTACTATGATGTTGTTCTCATAATCCACAAAGAGCTCGTCTCCATCCTGAATTCTGTCAGAATCCCTGCATTCCAGAACTGTCAGCCCGATGTTTACGGCGTTCCTGAAAAATATCCTGGCGTAGCTCTTGGCTATCACCGCTTCGATACCTGTTGCCTTCAGGGCAATGGGGGCGTGCTCTCTGCTGCTACCGCATCCGAAGTTCTCTCCGGCAACGACAAAATCCCCCTGTTTTACCTCCTTGGCAAACCCGGGGCGGATGTTCTCGAAAACGTGCTTTGCCAGCTCGTCAGGATCGTTAATCACCAGATACTTCCCCTGAATTATGACGTCAGTGTCTATGTCATCTCCGAACTTCCAGGCTCTGCCCATGCTACCCAGTGCATAGCAGATGCCTTAAAAATGTTATTGTGCTGCCGTTGCTGTAACACCTCCTGGATTCAGTTCAGGAGCGCAAGGGCTGTCCAGTGTTCGCCCAGTGTCCGATACTTTTCGATGCCTTCACCTCACCACCTGAAGTCAAAACACCAAAAGCATAATCTAAAATGAAAGAATTACAGGATGAGTGATAATCGAGGTGCTACATCTATGAAAGAAATTAATTTAACCGGTTCTGCCAGTCTGGAATTGAAGAGTGACTTGATTAAAGGAATTGCAGACTACATTAACGAAATTCCGGTGTTCAGACCATTTATGGCAGGAGAGTTTTACGCTGGAGGGGATATAAAATACGTGCGTTCTCCAATTGACGGTTCCCAGATTGCTGGATTCTACAGGCCTGAATGGGACGCTGTTGATGCCACTGTCGAAAGAGTTTTCAGAGAGGGCAGGTGGGCTGCCAGAAATACGCCCGGAGAAGATAGGGCAAAGATTATCCAGAGAATAGCTGACCTGATGGAGAACTGCATCGACGACCTGGTGGAGGTTCTGGTGATCAACACAGGAAAAACCTATAGGGCTGCCAGAGGAGAGGCTGAAGGGAGCATTGACAGGCTCAGGAAGGCCACACTGGATCTGAGAAAGCTCCCCGGAGACTACGTGCCCGGAGACTGGGATGCTCACACGCTTGAAAGCGAGGGGTTGATAAAAAGAGAGCCCTACGGAGTCGTTTTCGCGATAGTTCCCTTCAACTACCCGCTCTTCGACACCGTGAACAAGTTCACCTACAGCTTCCTTCCGGGAAACGCCTTCGTGATCAAGCCACCCAGTGCAGACCCGCTTCCGGTGTTCTACTTTGCCAGACTTGCAGTGGAGGCAGGAGTGCCTCCGGAATCCCTTGCAGTGATACCCATACCCGGGAGGGAAAGCGGGAAAATAGTGTCTGACAGGAGAATACATGTTATAAGCTTTACTGGGAGCTCAGAGACCGGAGCTGAGGTGATAAGGAGTGCGGGAATAAAGCAATTCATCATGGAGCTGGGTGGCGGCGATCCAGCCTTTGTGCTTGACGACGCTGATCTGAGCCTTGCTGCATCCAAAATAGCCACAGGCATAACCAGCTTCAGCGGTCAGAGGTGTGATGCGATAAAAATAGTTTTCGTGGAGAGCAACGTGTATGAAGACGTTAAAAAGCTCCTTGTAGACCATTTATCCAGATTTAAAGTTGGTGATCCCAGAGACCCTGAAACTGACATTGGTCCCCTGATTGAAGAGGTAACAGCAATTGAATTCGAAAATGCTGTTGAGGAAGCCTTGAACTCCGGAGGGAAGCTTCTTTACGGCGGTGGCAGGTGGAGGAACTACGTACGGCCAGCTCTGATAGAAGTAGTGGACTGGAAAGTGCTGATAGATCTGAAAGTGTTCAGAGAGGAGATTTTTGCTCCTGTAGCTGTGATGACTCCCTTTGATGACCTCGATAAAGCCATAGAAGTTGCCAACGAGAGGAGATACGGTCTCGATGCAGCTATTTTTGGGAGGGATATCAACAGGATAAGGAAACTGGTGAGGATGCTTGATGTGGGTGCTGTTTATGTTAACGAGTATCCCAGGCACGGAATAGGCTACTACCCCTTTGGAGGGAGAAAGGATTCGGGGATTGGAAGAGAAGGCATAGGATACAGCATAGAATACGTAACTGCAATAAAAACGGTTGTGTACAACTACAGGGGGAAGGGAGTTTGGGAGTACATGTAAGGGGCTAGCGCCTAAATTAGAATCTTCCTCACCAGCTCTCTGACCTTTTCATCGACTTTCTTGACAGCTTTCCAGCACTCATCTTCATCCTTTGGCGCGTCAATATCCCAGAACTCATCTGCCCTGATGTCATCGTCGAAAGAGACTACGTAGTCGGCATCCTCCAGCATATCATTTACCAACTTTCTCGGCCTCGTCAGGGAAAATCCCATCTCCCCCATGACCTTTGAAGCCAAAAATTCGACGTCACTGGCGGGATCGGTTCCAGCACTTACTGCGTGCATATTGTCAGGAGCGACTCTGTTGAACAGCGCCTCTGCGATCTTCGTCCTGCAGGCGTTCCTTCTGGAAACAAACAGGACCTTTTTCGTTGAGGTCAGTCTGTGATACTTCAGCAGGGATTCTGGAGTTTCCGGCTTCAGTCTGAACGTCCCTATTTCCACCTCTCCCAAATCAATGAATCTGAGTTTCAGAGTTATCTCCCCGTCCCCAATTTCGAGTATGTTGTAGTTGTTATCCGGCATCAGCACCTTGTAAGAGCTCAGAGAGCCAGCGTGGATGATGTGGGTTCTCAGGAGCTTTGTGGAGTAGGGCACGTGTCTGTGACCTGCCAGAACAACACCACCATGGCAGTGCAGGGTTAAGGCTTCGACGGTCTCTGCGGCATCTATCAGAACGTTCATGTTTCTTCCCGTGTGTGGTACTGGTACAACGTGGTGATGCATCGCTATTATGTTAATGCAATTCTCCCGAACCTTCTTTGCAACCCATTCCCTCTGCTCCGGCCCGATGTAACCATCGTCTGAATCAGGAAGTGTGCTGTCAACACCTATAAAGACGACATTATCCCTCTTCAAAACCTTCCTGTTCTTTCCGAAATAGAGCCTGAAGTACTTGATACCATCATTCCTGGCATCGTGATTTCCGGGTATGGCGAAGAGGTCCGACTTCAGGTTGGAAAGAGTCTCATACGCTTCCCTGAACTCATGGTGAATTCCCCAGAGGCCTATGTCACCCGTTAAAACAACCACGTCAGGTTCAAGCTCGTTTATCTGCTTTATCGCCCTTTCAACCTTATCTCTGAGCAGTTCAAATCCGAAGTGGACGTCAGAAATGTGGACAATCTTCATATCATTATTCTTGAGTGTTCCATTTTTAAAGTTATATGCTGGTGGGCGCAACACCCTGGCTGATGTTCTTCGCTCCGGGCGATACGGCCTAATTCAGATGGGGGCCTGATGCATCGCAAAATGTAGCTGTTTCATTTAAAAACCGAAAATCTTAGTGAACAGTGTTAAGTAGACCTTCGTGCAACTAGTTCTGAGGTGAAAGTATGAGTGAAAGTGAGACTGAAACCATGACTAAAACGCTGGATTTGAGGAGTCTGCCACCACCTGAGAGGCACGGCAGAATAATGGAGCTCTGGAACGCTCTGAGCGAAGGTGAGGTTCTCAGGATAATCAACGATCACGAGCCCAAGCCCCTCTACTACATGTTCAGCGCCGAGTATGCCGGACAGTTTGAATGGAACTACGAGAAGCAGGGGCCTGATGAGTGGGTGTTCACCATCAGGAAGCTGAGCGGTAATGGCGAAAAGAAGGAGAAGGTCAAGAAGCTTCTGAGAGAGCTCAAGAGTCTCGAAGATCTGGAAGAGCTGAAGGAGGAAGCGAAGGACATACTGAGGAACATATCTCCGGCAGAGCTTGCCCTGATTGAGCAGGAGATGATTCTGGAGGGCGTTTCACGCCAGGAGATGAGAAAGCTGTGTGACGTGCATCTTGAGATCCTGAAGGAGCATCTTGAGGAAGTTGAGATGGAGCTGGAGCCGGGCCATCCAATACACACGCTGATGGAAGAGCACAAGATGATCCTGAGCTTTCTGGAGAAGCTCAGGGAAGTTAATGAGAAAATCGGCTCGGCAAAGAGTTTCGATGAGGTTAAGGAGGAGCTGGAGCTGCTGGAGCACATAGCAGAGCATTTAGTTGAGGCGGACAAGCACCATGAAAGGGAAGAGGACGTGCTTTTCCCGGCTCTGAAAGAGCACGGAATCGTGGAGCCTCCTGAAATCATGAAAGAGGAGCATGAAGAGCTCAAACCCAGGAAGAAGGAGCTTTACCGCATCGCCACGGAGCGGGAGAAGTACGAATATTCGGAATTCGCGAGGAAAGTGAAGGAGCTGGCTGAGTACATAGTGGACGAGCTTCCAAAGCACATATACAAGGAGGACAGGATTCTGTACCCGATGGCCGTTCAAACGCTGCCTGAGGAGCTGTGGGGTGAGATCAAGAGGAGGTGCGACGAGATAGGCTACTGCTGCTTCACGCCGCAGCATTAGAAAACCT
>CAZHKD010000034.1:0-14791 GCA_964533255.1 uncultured archaeon
GAGCCCAGTCCGAGTGGGCTGGCTCCGAATTCCTCGCATGTTATATGGTGGTGGAGTGGTGGAATGATGGGGGGCAGTTCAGACCCAATGCACGATCCATCTCAGGTTGGAGTTGCATATGCAAACATAACTGACTACTGCCTGTCATCGTGCCACAATCCGACAGTGCTCGGCGGAACTCCGCCACCTGCTCTGACAGACTCTGTGCACATTGCGAGGAGGATTTCGTGCTACAACTGCCACACTGACAACTACGGTACATTCTACATAGACAATAAGCCCGGGTCAGATCAGACTCCAGACTGGAGCCGGCATATGGATGACCTTGACACCAACGTTTTCAACGTGCCCCTCTCCCTTCACGCAGACACCTGCATATCCTGCAAGAGGGCCGGTGCGCCATGGGGTGGGAGCTTCATATCTTACAGCGAACCCAACAACACAGTGTACTATAATGGCTGGCAAGTGTAGAGGCTCGAGCTCAACTCCACTCGATTTGCAATCAAACCACACCATACGACCTCGCCAGCAAGAACGCAATAACTACCATAACCAGCAGAATTGCTGCATCGATTGCTCTCAACACCCACACATTCCCTTCATCGCCAGCACCCAGACCCGTTTCTAGAACGTCCACAAACTCAGCATCTTCAGTCCCTTTCCACTCCACCTCCAGCTCATCGTCTTCCATAACAGCCCGAAGTGAACTATTCTCAGCCACATCAATCACCCTTCAGCCTCGCCCACAATCTCCCGTAGGGCCTTACCCCCCTGTTCTGACCGGCTATATTCAGCATGGCCTCCACCATATCTCTGCTGACCCCTGATTTTGGGTACAGCACCACAAATGGCTTTCCGACTTCCCATGATTTCACAACGTACTTCGACTCCCTTACGAGCCCGACAACCCTGCCCAGCATCGTCTCCGCCAGTCTGAATGACTCCTTCTCTCCAGCATATCTGTTCAGTACCACTCCTCCTGCACTCACTCCCAGCTCTTCACTTATTTTCTTAACCTTTTGGGCAGACACTAGTGAAGCTTTTTCGGGGTTTGTAATCAGAAAGAGGGTGTCGGCTGACTCCATGGGGATGCTTGCCATCTTGCTCAGCCCCGCAGAGAAGTCTACCAGTATCCTGTCGTAATCCTTTCTCAATTCGTCTATAATCTCAGATAATCTGTCAATCTTCAGATTTGGGACAGGAGAGGCTGGCATGAGGTGAAGACTGGGTGAAATGCTGTATATCGCCTTCTCCAAATCCACATTTCCAGCCAGCACGTCAGAGAGGGTTGTGGCAGTTCTCAGACCGAAAGCAGCGTGCAAATTCGGAAGAAAGACGTCTGCATCCACCGCTAACACCCTCATCCATCTGGACATCAGCACAGCGAGATTTGCGACTATCGTCGTCTTCCCAACTCCCCCTTTGCCAGATGCGAAGCCTATTACCCTCATGCCCCAAATATCATTTTGATTAAGCCAATTATGAGTTCGCTGATGCTGGGAAATGCCTTCTCAACCTTTGGTTGCGGAGTCTTTGCTACCTTGATACCCTCAACCTCCTTAATTTCCGGAAGATAGTCCTTTATGTTCTCTGAATGGCACGAAACGCAGACCTCATCCAGAATCCTCCCGTGCACCCCGTGCACTCCACCTCTGTGGCAGTCGGTGCAGAGCCTGGCATCGGGCACGGATATAGTCTCACCATGACAGCTGCTGCAATCCACATTCTTGTGAGGGACATGAACCTTGGCACCGAGATTTTTGCTTGAATATTCATTTCCCACATGGCATTTTATGCATACATCAGTCCCGTGGAGCTTTTTCACGTATTCGGGATTGGATATGTCCACCCCCTTTGAGTGGCAGGGTGTGCAATCCAGGAACCTGTTCAGCTGAGATTCGGGAAGCGTGTTTATGTGACACGTCATGCATATCCTCGCCTTATGCCATTTGGCCATCATCCCCTCGAATTTGGAGAACTGTGCCACTGCTGGAGCTGCAATGAGGGTGAGCGAAACGAATAGCGTAATAAGCACAACTCCAAATTTCAGTCCACCTGTTGCTCTTCTACCGCTCTCCGACCCCATCCAAAACACCATTCATAGCAAAGTATTTATTTCTTTCTTCAATCTTTACTTGGGGGGAATGCGCTTGGAAAAAAACAGAAAAATGCTTGTATTAGCCTCCAGTCTATTTGCTATAATCATTTCCATAACCACACCTGCATCTGCCATTTCTTCCTCCAAATTCCATGTGGCGTTTGTTGATGAGGTCTACGGCTACGGCAAATACCTGCAAAGGCCTCCGGAATACGAGAAAGGAGATGTGGTGAAAATATATGCTGCAATCGAGGACATCAACAGGGGCAGAGCGTACGCTGTGGATTTCGTTGCAGTAATCACGGACCCCAATAATTACGTTGTTGCCGGAAAGGTGCAGAGCAAGAGGCACATGGGGTACGAAGACCGAACGTATGTTGTATTCAGTTTCGATATACCTGAGGAGTGGACTTACGGAAGGTACAAAGCAGACATATATGTCTTTGACGTCCTGAATTACTCTGCAACCTACCAGGAATACCGCTCCCTGTACGACGAGATCCTCTACAAAGGAGAGTTCGATGCAACCGTTCGCTCTGTTCCAAGAGAGGATGCAGATTACGTGAAGAAAACCGTCTATTTCTACGTGAAAAAGGAAGTTATCAAACCTGCATCCCTCGTTGTATTCGACTCGCACCTGAAGGCAACGATACTGCCGAAGGGCATGAACAACACCCTGCTGCTGACAGTCCTCAACACGTTAAAAACTTCTCAGAAATTCTACGTGAAGCTCTACATTGATGGCAAAAAATTATCTGAGAAAAAGGTAGAACTGCAGCCTGAAAGAGCCCAGCAGGTAGAGTTTGAGATTCCTGAACTCGAGATAGGCAATCACAGCATAGAAGTTGCCATCGATGCCAAAGGTGTGCGCTACTCTGAGCTCCTTCCCATTTTCATCCCACCGCTCCTGTTCGACAAGCCGGTGGAAGTTGGAAGATACGGTGAAGGCTACATTGCGTACCTGCCAAACAATTACGTGCTCGGAAGCGTTGGTATATCAGAGCTGAAAGACGCAAATCCCAAAAAAGCTGTGGAGATCTTTGAGAAGACAGAGTACGACTTCAACCGGGACAACGCTGCCAAAATGCTCACGAACGTGCTGGCATACCTCTGGAGGCAGAGCGGAGGTAACGGAACCATAGAGGTTGCGCTTCTGAAGGGGAGTGACGAGCGGGCCGAAGTCGTTCTTCCTGAGCTCCTGAATTACATTGCCGACATAAGCGGAGCACCTGTAAAGTACGTGGGTGTCAGAGGGTATGACGAGCTGGAAGGCGTCGATGTCCTGTTTTACGTAACCTCTTCTCCGCAGCTCGATGGGCTGAGAGGCTTCCTCTCAAAGGGAGGTACTGTTATCCTCGACACCACATCCTACTGGACCGAGCTGCCAGACTCCTGGCGCAGGGAGCTTAATCTGAGCGTAAAAGATGGTGTTTTCCACTCTTTCTTTGACCTGAGTATCAACAAGACGGTCTCCATCCGCCTCAAAACCGAACTCAAGCTTCCACCTGAGCTGAAGTATTCGGACCTTGAAGTGAGCGACTTCATAGTTGATGTGGGTACGCCCGTGACCATTACGTTTAAGGTTAAGAACGTAGGCGGAGCTGGCAGGCAGAACGTTACAGTTTTCATTAACGATCAGCCAGTCTACGACGTGGAGATGGAATTCTTCACAGGCGATGAAAAAACTGTGACGTTCAACTACACCCCTGAGAAGGAGGGGTCCTACAAGGTTGTTCTCGATAAAAGCGACATTGGGAAGGTGTTCTTTGCTAAAGCGAAGAAGGTGGAAAGGAACGTCACAGAGACACCCACGCCGGAGGCTAGGGAAAGGAGGGGTGGAGAGCTGATAGCCGTGCTGGCTGCCCTGCTGGCGGTGCTGATAGCGTTGAGAATATACCTGAGGCAATGATGGGGAAATTATGAGGAAATGATGGTCTCCGAATTTGAGAAACTGGTGCTCGAAGCAATATACACGGGAAAACTCAGCGTGGATGACATATCCAGGTCTACCTCTCTCCCCGAAGCTGTGGTCGAGGTCTGTATCAGGAGGCTGATTGAGAGGGGGCTGGTGGACGATTCATTGAACATCACAGAAGAAGCACTGCAGTTGATTGGTGCAACGGGTGAATACCGCTGGGAAAAGGATGCCTTCAGGATGGCAATAGATGTGCTGATATTTTCAGTGGGAGTGCTTCTTCTCCTGTATCTGCTAGAGGTGATAACTTGAGGGGTTTCGTGAGGGGGTCGCTAATCCTAATTCTCCTTACATCCACAATTATGGTAGCATGTATCCAGAACCAAGAGCAGAAAGTCCCCGTTATTGAAGTGAATTTCAGCCATTATGTAATCTCAGGACAGCACGTTGTTAAGATCAACTCGCTAAGGAAGGTGGAAGTGGAGAAGGACAGAGTTAGGGTAACGACTTCTCCTCCATTTCCCGGGATACACATATTTGCCATATATCCCTTAAAGGGCAGAGTTGAAATCTCGCCCATCGCCTTCACGAATTTAGACGCGGAAGGTGAAATTACAGCCTATCTCGGGATAGAGAAGGATAAACTTCCGGAAACAGGAACAAATATAACTGTGGTGGTAGAAGTAAGGGATGCTAGTGGCAAGACGATGGCAGTGGATAGAGGGGTGGTAAGATGGACGTGAGCAAGTTAGTTAAGTTCATTGGTACAATATCGCTGACGTCAATAATAGCGTTCCTTCTATCAACCCCATTCATCTCACTTGTTTCAGCTCAAACACCGTACTTTCCCATCTACATGTACCCCTCGGACCCGGTGGACGGGGACTTAGTGGAGGTGAGCGTCTCAAACTACAATGACTTAGCAGCAGGTGCAGTATTTGAGTGGTACCACAATGGAACCAAAGTCAGAGAAATAGAGAAAACCTTTACAGACACCTTGCTCTCAGATTCATACGCCGTTCAACCGGGTGAGTGGACTGTCACGGTTCACGTATATGACCGCACCGAACTCAAGCAGGAGATCAACTCGTCAACCATCTCATTCACAGTTCGACCATCTCTTCCTCCAGCCCCTGAACCAACCCCAACACCCTCTCCAACGCCTATCCCAACTCCCACCGCTACGCCAGCCCCAACACCTGAACCAACGGTCGCACCTAGGACATCTGGTGGTGGAGGCGGAGGTGCTGCTGGCGGAGGTGGTGGGGGTGCCCCCGCAACCTCACAACCAGCACCACAGCCAACTACCACTCCCACAGCCACGCCAACCCCTGAACCAACCCCAACACCTGCCCCTACAATTCCACCAGCAACCGCGCCTTCCCCACCTGTGACCCAGAAACCTGGCACCCCTGCTCCCAGTGCGGATGAGGCTGAAAAGGAGAGACCGTCAGTCGACACCACAGAGAGGATCATTAACGAGACTGGAGAGGTGCAGGAATCAACTCCCGAACAGGCTTTCAAGACACCTCTGGGGGTTGAAGTCGGGATCTTTGGCCTAATTGTGGCCCTCATTCTGAGGAAAAGAACATGAACCCGATATTTCCAGTTTTATTATTTTTCACATCTCTCGTTCTTTTTGCATTCCTCTTTCTGACTCATCTGATGAGAAAAGGACTTCTCACTGGCCTGAGACTGAGACTGGAGCTTCTGTCTGCAAGATCAAGACTGGCTGCAAAGCTGTCTGACTTCCTCAAACCAAAAAAGAAGGAGGTTTCCATACTCAGATTATCCCTCGAGCTTGGAGTGTTTTTGCTGCTGATCTACGCAGCGCTCTCATACAAAGTCTTCTGGGTGGCTGTTGTGTCTAACAGCATGTATCCAACCTTCGAAAGGGGAGACATGGTTCTCGTTCAGAGCCTGTTTGTTGATCCAAAACCTGGAGATATCGTCATGTTCAACAGGCCTGACCTGAACTATCCCGTTACCCACAGGGTTCTGAAAGTGAGCGATGGCAGAATCTACACAGGCGGTGACGCGTCCGGGCCAGATAGTTTTCCGATTTCAAGGAGAGACGTGATAGGTGAGGCCGTTCTAATTTTCGGGAAACCGGTGGTACTCAAAGGAGTCGGGAAGTACTTCATACTTGATGCCACAGAACTGAGGAACATTGGCCCCTTTGGACAGGAATACCTCTTCTACAAGAGGCTCGTAGAGACATTCAGGCAATATGCAATAGCCATAATAATTATCTCGATTTCACTCTACATTTATCTGGAGGTCAGGGGCAAAAGAGTGAGAATCTAAGGGCTGTGAGAACATATAAAATCCTTTAGCAACCCCCTCAGCTTCACCACATCCCCAACCACTATGACTGCTGGAGGCCTCACACCTTCCCGCTCTGCAATATCCGCAATCTCAGCAAGCCTTCCAATCACAACCCTCTGCCTCTCAGTTGTCCCGTCCTGAATTATGGCTACAGGCGTGTTCGGGTCTTTCCCATACCTCAGCAATTTCTCAGCATTCTCCCTGAGCTTTGAGACGCCCATGAGAATCACAATTGTCGCATTGAGTTTCGCCAGGGCTTCCCAGTTAAGCCTTTCGTTACCCTTCGCCTCCCTCCCAGTTATAATCACAAAAGCAGGATCGCAGTTCCGGTGGGTTACGGGAATCCCGGCATAGGCCGGAACGGCAATGGCAGAGGTTATGCCGGGAACAACTTCAAAGTGTATTCCATTCTTCGCCAGATACTCTGCTTCCTCTCCGCCCCTGCCAAAAACAAAGGGGTCACCGCCCTTTATTCTCACCACCGTCTTTCCCTTCCTTGCGTGCTCCACCAGCAGCCTGTTTATCTCATCCTGCCTCTTTTTGTGCTGCCCCGCCCTCTTACCAACGTCTATGAGCTCAGCTTTTGTCTTCTTCAGCATCTCCTTTAATCCATCCCCAATGAGTTCGTCGTATAGGATTACGTCAGCCTCTCTTATTACCCTCTCAGCCTTTATTGTCAGAAGCTCTGGATCACCGGGACCAGCTCCAACCAGATAAACCTTTCCAGCCACGTCATCACCCTCAACTCTTAACCCTTAAACATCCCCTCAGACATAACCTTGAGCCCCTCAACAATTCCCGGTACTACATCATCCTGTTCGTCTATGCTAAATCTCTCCTCCACTCTCACAGCGAAAGCTCCATCGACGCTCAGCACCTCGCAGAAGAGTTCCATCTTACCATTACCTGCGAACCTCGCATAAACACCAGCGGGAACTGCACAGCCTATGCCCAGCTCCCTGATAATTCTCCTCTCAATACCTGCCTCAATCCATGTTTTCTGGTGATTCATGAAGCTGACGAGCTCCTCTTCCCCTTCTCTGGTGGCAACGGCAATTATTCCCTGATTGGCCGACGGGACGAACTCTTCAGGAGGCAGTGGGACGTAGCTCACATCCTTATCAATCCCCAGTCTTATCAATCCAGCCTCGGCCAGAAGAATTGCATCGTAAAGCCCCTCGCTCAGCTTCCTTAGCCTCGTATCCACATTCCCCCTCAGATTCTCTATGACGAAGTCCCTTCTGTAACGCTTAAGCTGAGCCCTCCTCCTCAAGCTTGAGGTGCCGATTTTAGCTCCAAGCCCCATTTCATCAGGTTTTCTCCCATCAATTGTTACGAAGGCATCACGGGGACTTTCCCTCTCCAGAACCGCAGCTATAACTGTCCCCTCCACCCTCTGGCTGGGAACATCCTTCAGGCTGTGGACTGCTATGTCAATCTCGCCTCTTGCAAGAGCCTCATCAATTGCCCTCACGAAGGCCCCAATTCCCTTGAACTCGTGTAAGGGGCGGTCTTTCATTACATCTCCAGACGTCTTGATTATCCTGAGCTCCACCTCATAGCCCTCACTCCTAAGCTCCTCCACCACTTTCTGCGTCTGAGCCAGAGCGAGCTTGCTTCCCCTGCTCCCAACTACAACCTTTTCAGGCATTCTCCAACCGCCTCTATGGTCTTTTCTGCATCCTCCTGAGTGTGGGCTGTGCTCACAAAACACGTTTCATACTGTGAAGGCGGGAAGAATACGCCTCTTTCAAGAAGCTTCCAGAAGAGCCTTATAAAGGCATCCTTGTCAAGCTTCAGAGCCTCGCTGTAGTTTGAGGGCTTTTCGCCAAGATACAGGCAGAACATTGAGGCAATCCATGAGATATCGGCTTTAATGCTGGAGTCCGCTATCTGATCTGCGATGCCCTTTCCAATCATCTCGGTCAGGCTGGCGAGAGATGGGTAGACGCTATTCTCCTTCAGAAATCTGACAGTAGCATAACCTGCTGACAGGCTCAAAGGATTGCCGCTGAAAGTTCCGGCATGATAAACGCTCCCCACTGGAGCCAGATTCTCCATTATCTCCCTCTTCCCGCCAACGATGCCTATTGGTAGTCCGCCTCCAGCAATTTTTCCGAGAGTTGTCAGATCTGCCTCAACACCGTAGTACTCCTGGGCTCCGCCCAGTGAAAGCCTGAAGCCGGTTATGACCTCGTCAAATATGAGAACCACATCATTCTCTTCAGTAACCCTCCTAACCTCCTTCAGATAACCCTTTTCTGGCAGTATCAAGCTGGCGTTGCCCATCACAGGTTCGAGGATAAGAGCTGCAACCTCACCCCGGTTCTTTTCCAGAACATCCGAAAGGGCTTCAACATCGTTGTAGGGAACCTGAAGGGTATTTCTTACGAAGTCCGCAGGGACGCCGGCAGAGTTGGGTATGCCGTGTGTCGTGGCGCCGCTTCCTGCCTTAACCAGCACCGCATCGTGGGCTCCGTGGAAGCTGCCCTCAACCTTCACAATCTTGTCCCTTCCAGTAAACCCCCTGGCGAGTCTTAACGCCGTCATGGTTGCCTCGCTGCCGGTATTGGCGAACCTGACCATGTCTATGCTGCTGAAGACGGATGCGATCAGCTTAGCAAACTCAATCTCCAGCTCAATAGGCGTGCCGTAAATCCAGCCCTTTTCGATGGCTTCGGCTATTGCTTTTTTGACGATGTCGCTAGCATGTCCCAGAATAAGAGGGCCGTAGGCCATGCAGTAATCTATGTACTCATTCCCATCCACATCAACGATTTTAGAGCCCCTTGCACGGGATGTATAGAAGGGGAATGGCTTTACTGCCCTGACAGGGCTGCTCACACCGCCCGGCATCAGACTGACAGCCTCTTCATAAAGTCTTCTTGAGCTGTCCCAGATACTCCACCCCGATTGATTCAGCTTTTCCTCCATCGAACTTCCCCCCTGCTCAACATTCCCTCAGCAATTCGGCAATCTCCCTTGCATGATAGGTGAGAATCAAATCCGCTCCTGCCCTTTTAATGGCAACGAGTATTTCGTAGGCTATCTGCTTTCCATCCAGCCAGCCCATCTTTTCAGCAGCCTTGACCATGCTGTATTCCCCGCTGACGTTGTACGCTGCTGTAGGCATCCCGAATTTCTCTTTGACTCTCCAGATGATGTCAAGGTACGCAAGGGCAGGCTTCACCATAATGATGTCTGCTCCCTCCTGAACGTCCAGCTCAACCTCTCTAAGAGCTTCGCTGCCGTTGTGTATGTCCATCTGGTAGCTCCTCCTGTCTCCGAAGGCATAACCGCTCTCTGCAGCCTCTCTGAATGGAGAATAGAAAGAAGAAGCGTATTTAGCTGCGTAACTCATGATTGCTACGTCTGCGAACCCTTCAGCGTCAAGAGCGCTTCTTATAGCCTGAACCATGCCGTCCATCATGCCTGAGGGAGCGACTATGTCTGCACCAGCCTCAGCATGGCTTACAGCGATTTTGCCGAGCACCGGCAGCGTTTCATCGTTGAGAATCTGCTGACCCTTCACTATCCCGCAGTGGCCGTGGGTCGTGTATTCGCACAAACACACATCTGTAATTACAACAGCATCGCCGTGCTGCTTCTTTATCTCCCTCACGGCTCTCTGAACAACACCATCCTTATCATAAGCTGACGAGGCTACTTCGTCTTTGTGAGAAGGAATGCCGAAGAGGATGAAGGCTTTCAGGCCGAGCTCCATGGCCTTCCCCACTTCATCCGCAACAGCAGCAATGGGGAGCCTGAAATAGCCGGGCATGGAAGCAATTTCCATCGGCTTCGAAATGTTTTCATCTACAAAAACTGGCATTATCAGGTCTTCAATCTCAAGTCTTGCTTCTCTGAACAGGGACCTTAAGCTGTCTTTCCTCAGCCTCCTCATTCTCAAAACAGGATATTTCAACATCTTCACCTCCAAAAAGGTATTGAACTGCCTCAATAACCTCTAATCTCCCATTTCTCGCCGCTTCTCTCAGCCTGACCGTTGGGGATCTGAGAAACTTTTTGATGAGGGAGTTTGCAAAGCTCTCAAGTAACGGCAGCGACGACTCATCAACGCCGTACTTCGCTTTCAACTTATTGTAGAGCTCGAGCACCTCCTCCTTCTTCACAACCTCTGCTCTTGCATAAAGGAGGTGGATGGCCGAGTCGGCCTTGATGTCCTTGAGCTTCATCTTCAGATGTCTTAGCTCTTCGGCAATTATCCTTTCGGCTTTCTTTGCTTCTTTCAACCTCTTTTTCAGGTTCTCCTGACTTATAGCCCTGAGGTCGTCAATGGTGTAGAGCGTGACCCCTTCAACCTCCGCAACTCCTTCCTCAACATCTCTGGGTAATGCTATGTCGATTATGAGAAGGGGGCCGTTCCTCACCCCCATAACCCTCTCAACAACATCTCTCGTTATGACGTGGTGCGGCGCAGACGTTGCAGATATCACCACATCGCACGAAACCATGTACCGCTCTATACTGTCAAACCTCACAGCCCTACCACCTATTTCCTCCGCAAGCTTAACGGCTCTGTGGAAGGTTCTGTTAGCTATGAAGACAGACCTTGTCTCCTTGTGGGCTATGGCCCTTGCAACCAGACTCCCCATCTCTCCAGCTCCGATGATGAGAACCTCCTTTTCGTGAAGGGAGCCAAGGGTTTTCTCTGCCAGCTCAACCGCCGCAGAGCCTATGGATACCGAGCCTTTATTGATCTTCGTCTGGTTTCTCACCTTTTTGCCCACCTGAATTGCTTTCACGAAGACAACATCAAGAATTTCCCCGATACCCCCATATTCCTTGCTCAGATTGTAGAAGTACTTCACCTGCCCGAGGATCTGGTCTTCTCCAACCATCATGGACTCAAGGCCAGATGCGACCCTCAAAATGTGTTCCAGACACTTATCATCCTTGTGTATCTCGATGATCCTTTCAGATACCCCCATCTGCCTGGCAAATTCCCGCAGGGTTTTTTCGGTCTCCGTCCCCACCACGTAAACCTCAACCCGATTGCACGTCATGAGGACGGCGCACTCACTTATGTTTGGTATTGAAATAATCTTCTTGATCAAACTTCTATAATCGCCATGCCACGCTCTCTGAATCTCGTTTATGGAGGCTTTCTTGTGAGAAATGACAAGGTTTGCAATTTCCATTTTTCCACCTTTTCAGCGTCAATTTCTTTTCATCAATCTGAATACTCCTGTTTTTATCTTTTGCCCCTTCCTCCTCCTTATTACAACATTTGGATTCCCGAAAATATCTCCTATTTTCCAATCCACCACATCATCGTGCTTCGATAGCGATTTAACACCCTCAAACGGATCAAGAAAGTCAAAATACTCGTAATCCTGCTTCCTCCGTTGCATCCTTAGTACCGTGACGCCTAGGTCAAGTACAACCGAGAGAAGGGCGACAACAAATATGGCATCAAATACTCCACCTCCACCCATTGTAAACCTGAGAGAGGCTGCGTAATCCCTGAAAGCAGGCAGATTTGCGAGATCAGCCCCTATTATAACCCCCATACTTCCCGCAGTGTATGCTATTGGCCCCATCTCTCTTGTGGTTTTAGAGACATAAAGGGAATAGAGAGACGTCACAATTGCTATGATCAGAACGTTACTGACCAGAACGCCAAAGTGTCCGGGAGACGAGCTGGAGTACACAACATAGGAGACAATGGCAATCCCGACCAGGGTTTTTACTGCTGGTGCTCGCTTCGAGGTCAAAAAGCGAATGGAGAGGGAGAAAGGTATGAGAAACCCGGCGACATCAACGTAGATGTCTAAGTTGTAAACTTTAGCAACGTGTATGGGCTGGAGAAAATAGCCTACAAGCAGTGGCAGTATCAGGATTGAAAAGGTTTCCGCCGGTGTAAAACCCACTTCCTGAAAGAGGCGAAAGAAGTGGGGAGTTAAAATGGCTATGATTAAGGTGATGAGTGAGACCAGCAGAAACACCTGATAAATCTGATGCCCCATAGAACATGCGAAGGGTGAATTGTTTTTTAAATTTTGGAGACCTGGATTCGATTCAGGAAGCCAGAGGCCAGTGATGGAAATGAAGAAAAATCTGGTCTAAAATCCGGATTTAAACCCATCAGCCCTTAACTCCAACTATGCTCTTGGGCGACCTTGCAATCCTCCTCCTTCTCTTTCCATCTGACGTGTACTTCTGATTTGGCCCGGGCTTCTTGTAGTTCTGGTATTTTGGTGCCACAAGCCTGGTCTGCCCTTTCCTACCCTTTATTTTCACCCACTGGGTGGTCCCTGTCTTACCCATGCTACCCCCACGTGCTGAAGAATTTAAAAAATTTTCTCAAACCCCTTAATCCCTCAGCTCACCTGGTCAGGAGCAAGCTTCTTCAGAATCTTCTGGTCAGTTATCACTCCAACTGGCTTGCCTCTGTCTGAAACAACCAGGAGCCGGACGTCTTCGTCCTTCATAAGTCTGAGGGCTTCCCTCAGCGTGGTGTCCTTGTCAACAATCACTATCTTTGGCCTCATGACCTCTTTAACGCTTGCCTCCAGCTTGCCCTCTGCCAGAGCCTTTGCAACGTGGTCGAGCGTAAATATACCCACCAGCTTCCCGTCACCCTTAACAGGCATGCAGTAGATTCCCCTCTCCGCCAGCTTTTTCGCGGCCTCCTTCACCTTCTCCTCAGCCTCAACGGATATCACGGGAGATGACATGTGCTCCCCAACCCTGTCCTTCGGCAGCGCCACGATCTTGTCAATCTCAAGCACAATGGAGTTCTCCGTATCATCCCTGCCAACAACCCTGCCATAGACCATCAGCTCATTTACCGGGGTTGGGCCGACAATTACCTTGTCTCCCGGGTTTATGCGCTTGATGTCTCCCACAATCCTTACTCTTGCCTGACACACTTCGGGATGACTGAGAGATGGCATGTCAATTTCCTCTGCCGAAAGGTCTTCCACAGGCTCGTCGTTCACCATTATCGGCACACGTACCGCTTCTTCTGGCTTTGTTATTGACAGTAACTCGTAAGCCTTGGACGTCGGTCTGTAGCCTCCCTTTGGCCCGGGAACGCCTTCAACCAGCCCTAAGGCTCGCAGCGCCTGCATCTGATTTCTTACCGTCCCGGGATTCCTGTTTATCAGCTCTGCAATCTCTTCACCTTTAATGGATGATCCTCCCTTTTTCTTGTATAGAGTAATCAGCGCGTAGAGTATATCCTTCTGAATCTGGGTCAAGTCCAGCTCCATATTCCTTCCCTCCGACAATTTAGTAAGGATTAAAGATATGAGTATAAATAATTTTCCTCCTTCAACTTCCTCCTTTTTTCCAGAACTTGTGTTTGCCAAGCTGGAGCAGCGATCAAGAGAACGAACGAATTTAACGAAAAATCTTATAAATTTAATGAGGTTTTAAAATAATTAATTGTTATGGATTAAGCTTTTAACCCTGCCGGGCTTTTTCAATTGATGGAATTCAACCCCAGAAAGCTGCCCACAGTTCTTTACGCAGATGAGCTCATAGACAAGGCTTTCAGGAGAGCATCAAAGGTTTCCGGCAGAAATCAGAGAGAGAAGGCCATAAACAAGCTGTCAACCATAAGCAACGTTCTGTCCGACTATTTTCAGAGGATAATTTCATCCCATCCCTCCTACGACAACCTTCCTGAGTTTTACAGGGAGATGGTGGACGTTGTTGTGGGCGTCAGAAGGCTCAAGAAATCGCTGGCAGCACTTAAGTGGGCAGATGAGATGACCCAGAAGCTGATAAGCAGATACATGAGGAAGCTGAAGGGGACGAGAAATCCTGAACAGGTTCTGAAAGAGGCCTACGGCAGGATTGCTTCGGTCATCGAGCAGATTGATGATGAGCTGAGGTTCCTCAACGAAGCGAAGCAGAAGATGAGGGAGATTCCATCTCTGCGGGACATGCCCACAGTTGTCGTTGCCGGCTATCCCAACGTCGGGAAATCAAGCTTTGTGGCTGCCGTCAGCAGCGTTAAGCCTGAGGTAGCGAGCTACCCCTTCACAACCAAAGCAATATACGTGGGCTACTCTGAAATTGGAGGAAGGAAGGTTCAGTTCATCGACACGCCGGGACTTCTGGACAGGCCCTTATCAAAGAGAAATGCCATAGAAAAGCGGGCAATCCTCTGCCTGAGGTATGCGGCGAACTGCATCCTCTTCATCGCTGATCCTACAGAAACCTGCGGCTATCCTTTCAAAAAGCAGAAGAGGCTGCTGGGTGAAATAAAGAGGAGCTTCGACATTCCTGTTATCGTCGCATACAGCAAGGCCGACCTCCACAACCTGAGGGACAATCCGGCATTCTCAGCCGTCACCGGCGAGGGGATAGATGAGGTTCTGGCTTTGATAGAGAAGGTTTTAGATGAAGTTCTGGATAAGGAGGCCCAGGAAGTAGCCGATGACGGCGCCGCCGTTCAGGAAGGGTAAGCCGGGATG
>CAZHKD010000035.1:0-14366 GCA_964533255.1 uncultured archaeon
ACTCTTTTACTGGCAGTATAGCGACCAGCTCAGTCGGTTACTCCGCAAATTTTTGTAGCTGAGAGCCTGTTTACGCCCCATATCACTTCCTCAGAACTTCATAAATATCGATAAAAATTATAAGTGGTGATTCTTCTTCCAAAGCGTCATTGAACAATGGCCTTAACAGCACCCACGATTTTTTCCTTGTTCGGCAAAACATGCTTCTCCAGAACTCTGCTGTAAGGAGCGGGAACATCAGGATACGCGACCCTCATCGGAGGACTCTTCAGCTCGTTTCCGATATTCTCCGCGACGGTGGCTATTATCTCTCCCGACATCCCGTAGCTCCTGTAGTCCTCATCCACCACAAGCAAACGTCCCGTCTTCCTGACAGACTTTAAAATGGTCTCCCTGTCAAGAGGAACGAGAGTTCGGAGGTCGATGACCTCGGCACTTATCCCCTCTTTCTCAAGCTCCTCCGCTGCCCGGAGGGCCTCGTAAACCATCCTGGCAACCGTGGTGATGGTTACGTCGTCTCCTTCCCTCACAACCTTCGCTTCCCCAATCGGAACTGTGTATGGCTCCTCAGGAACATCAACAGCAGCTTCTTCAGGCGAGGGCATCCATTCAAGTCCCATGAGCATTTTGTGGAAGAAGTACATCACCGGGTCATCGTCTCTGATGGCTGAGATCATCAGCCCCTTGGCGTCGTAGGAGTTTGAGGGAATAACTATCTTCAGCCCCGGAACGTGGGCGAACAGCCCGTAGAGGCACTGTGAGTGCTGTGCAGCATCGCAGTAGCCGCCACCCATGGCAGTCATAATCACAACGGGCATTCTGAGCTGTCCACCTGACATGTAGTGGGCTTTCGCTATGTGGTTGTATATCTGGTCCATGGCCACGCCGAAGAAGTCCACGAACATCAGCTCAACGATCGGTCTCATCCCTTTGCTTGCCGCCCCAAGAGCAGCACCTATAAATGCGGATTCGCTTATCGGCGTATCCCTGACCCTCTCCGGCCCGAACTTCTCGAGCAATCCCTGCGTGGCACCAAATATCCCGCCGTAGGCTCCTATATCCTCGCCCATGACGAAGACGTTTTCATCTCTTTCCATCTCCTGGGCTATCGCTTCAGATATTGCCTTAAACATCGGCAGTTTTCTGGACATTTCAACCACCTCCGGCGAAGACGCCCTTCAACGCCTCCTCTGCTTCTGGATACGGGCTGTTCCTGGCAAACTCTATGGCCTCCCTGACCTCCTTCTCGTTCTCTTCCTTGATCTTCTTCAGCTCTTCCTCTGTTGCCACTCCCTTTTCCACCAACAATCTCTCGAACTTTGGAAGGGGATCTCTGGCCTTAGCCAGTTCAAGATCCTCCTCCGGCCTGTACAGCTGCGGATCTCCTTCGAAGTGCCCCCTCAACCTGTAAACCCTGATTTCAATCAAAGTCGGCCCTTCACCTCTCCTTGCTCTCTCCACCGCCTCCTTAGCTGCCTTATAAACTGCCATGACGTCCTCTCCGTCCACGCTCACTCCCGGAATTCCGTAGGCTTTTGCCCTCTCGCTGTTATCTGCGATTGCGGTCGATTTGTCCTTCGGAACCGAAACCGCCCATCCGTTGTCCTCTATGACAAATATGACAGGCAGCTTCCAGATTGCCGCCATGTTCAGGGCTTCGTGAAACGTTCCCTGGTTTGCGGCACCTTCTCCGCCGACTGCAACCGCCACGTAGTCTTCCCCCTTCATTTTAGCGGCGAGTCCGACCCCAACCGCCTGGGGAAAGCTCGCACCCACAATACCGCTGCAGCTGAAATTTACGCTTGCATCAAACAGATGCATGTGTCCACCCTTTCCACCTGACAACCCCGTTGCCTTGCCAAAAATCTCGGCAGTCATCTTTTTCAGATCTACGCCCTTGGCTATTGCAAAATGGTGGGCTCTGTGGGTTCCAATAACCGCGTCGTCCGGTCTCAGGTGTATGCAAACGCCCACCGCCGCTGACTCCTGCCCCGATGACAGGTGGAGCTCTCCCGGGATTGGGCCTGCAGAGATGTCGAACCTGGGCGTTTTCCCCTCGTAATAAACCTCCGCAAGGGATTCCTCGTAAGTTCTGATTTTGTGCATGGTTCTGAACATCTCAAGAAGAGTCTCTCTGGGTACATCATCCACTCCCATCTTTCCACCTTCCGAAAGGTTTCTAGACAATTTTTATTTTACACGTTTATATAGTTTTTGATGGCATAGTAAAAATCTAGTAACAATAATATAGCAAAAAATAAAAATGTATTATAATTTATGTGGCCCACACTCAAAAGTCCGATGAGACCTCTTTGTTACAGCAACACTCCCGCCCCATGCACCTTTACATTCGCAAATCAAACACTGAATCTAGCCACAAAAAATCCCGCAGTATCGTGGACGTGAGGATACGTTCGCACAACTTTTTCTGCATAGGGAAATCGCTTTCCATCGAATTCGGAAATTCCGGGGCTGCCGAAGCCCATGTATGCGTCCCTCAGCCTGAAGAGCTTCAGCGCATGCAGAACATTCTCCTCATTCTCCTCGAAGGTTATGCTGCAGGTGGAGTAAACAGCTGTACCGCCATCGCCAAGATTCCTGAAGGCGTTTTCCAGCATCCTGCGCTGCAGCTTTATTGTCGCTTCGTACTTCCTTCTGTCGTACCTCCACTTAACGCTGGGATAATTTCGAAGCGAGCCGGTGGATGAGCAGGGCGGGTCTATCAGAACCCTGTCTGCAAGCATTCTAAAACCCGCTCCATCTGCGCAGACATATTCAACATTCTCAACTCCCAGCACCTTCATCCTGGCCTTCATCCGCTCCAGCCTTTCTCTGGAGCTGTCCACCGCAATTATTCTCCCCCTGTTTTCCATCAAAGCCGCCATGTGGCTTGTTTTTGAACCCGGGGCAGCGGCAATGTCAAGAACCGTATCACCTGGCTCAGGACTGAGAGTTCTTGCAACAAGACATGATGCGAGGTCCTGAATTACGTAAAGCCCTTTTCTGTGCCCCTCCAGAATTGCTGGTGGCTTATCGTAGGTGATCACTTTAAACACCTCTGGCAGAAATGTCTCTTCAAGCACGACTCCTTCCCTCTCAAGGTAACTCCTGACCCTCTCCTCGCTTGCCTTCAGAGTGTTTGCCCTCACGTAAATGGTCTGCTTGAGATTTGCGGCCATTATGTCCTCTACTTCCCTTCCATCGCCAAACAGCTTCTCCGCAAGCTCCACAAACCACTCGGGATGGAAATGCTTCAATGCAAGGTACTTCCTTCTGTTCCTGGCTTTGAGGCGCTCAATTTCCCTCTCCAGATTCACCTTCTCCGCATTCCTCATCACCGCATTCACAAGCCCGGCAGCGTTTCTGCCCTTTCGCAGCCTTGCAATCCTCACAGCACTGTCGGTGGCAAGGGCTGGATGTATGCCCTTGTAAAACATCTCGTAAATCCCGACTCTCAGAAGATTCCTGATGAAGGGGTCGATGTCCTGAACTTTCCTGAACCTGAGGGCCTTCTGAAGGATGAAGTCAATGGTGTTCAGCCTCTTTGCAGTCTCCATCACGTAGGCGTGGACGCTGCCCCGTATCTTGTAATCGTAATCCTCCTCCAGAAACCTCAGCCTGAGCGCTTCTTTCTCCGAAATTATTTCCTCCTCTAACCTCTGCAGAACTTCGGCGGCGATTTCCTGGGTGTAGACTGTCACATCACTACCATCTGGGCGTGCCAGCATCCTCCTATCTTCAGAACCTTATCCCTGTCCACTATCCCCATGGATATGGCAAGCTTCACAGCCCTCTCTCCCGTTATGTTGGCAATCGTAGCATTCCTCAAAGCCGCCTTTACTTCCTCCTCTCCCACCTCTTTCCCGTAGAAGTCCTCCTTCACCTCAAGTTTCAGATTCCCTTCCCTGAAAGTCCTGCCTACCAGCTCCGAATCGCAAACAGCTACGAGCACTTCTCCTCTAACCCTGTACACCTTCATCCGGAACATCAGATACTCCTCACCGGGTGTTTTGCACCGCAGGCAAGGCACTTCACGAAGAGAACTCTTTCCTCCCTGACAAACTCCGTATCAGGAGCCTGACACTCCTTGCAGAGCACGTAGGTCTTCACGTAATCGTTTACTTCCTTCTGGACCTCATCCTCAGTAAATTTACCCTGAAGGATGACCCTGCCGGCCTCTATAAAGCCAGCAGTGCCCAGAGATTTAACAATATACCTGTAAAGGTGCTCCTCACTCCTGTTGATTGCCTTGGCAACATTTGAGAAATTCTTGATGATGGTTCTGCTTCCCTCCCTCTGAACACTGACTTTTGGTATTTCAAACCTGTCCCTTCTGACAATTTCCGTGGGAAGCTCCTTCATGGCCTTTTCCAGCAGTTCCTCATAACTCCTCATTCTACCACCTCTCTAGACCCACCTCTTATGGGATAATAAATAAGCTTTTTCTGGGTTTGATTCTCTCCGCCTGAATTGGGGTACAGAACAAGGCCCGGGACGAAGACCCCTTCTGGTCGCAGCCCCATGACCAAGTTTTTGGGATTGGATGGGGAGTAGAAAAGATGGGAGGTGCATTTGCAATCAGATGACCCAAAACCCCTGATAGGTGTGAGCCGGGACATAAGCTCTGCCGCTAACCAGCATTCAGCGTCACCCGGGAAGTAATATGCACACAGAGGTTGAACGGCGGATGTTAGATAATCTATGTGCCATCTGACCTTCTTTTTCCTTGAAAAATGTCTTTCAAGCCTCTTTTCCAGATTAATGCTATGCTTCCCGGCATATATGTAGTAGCCGGGCATGAAGCTGATATTTCCGAGACTTCCAACCCGAATTTCAATAGCCTGCTCAAGGTGCATTAGCAACAGGTAGCTGCCGCGCCTCCTTTCACCCTTCACGGCAAGTATTTAAATAGCATGGTATAAAAATCCCGGTGTGAAAAGTTATGTTATTGATGCCAGCAGCATCTTCATGAGGAAGGCTGTGTACGGCGACATGGTTACGGTTCCCGAGGTAGTCGAGGAAATCAAGGATGAGGATTCCAAACTTTATATGTCTCTCAGGAACATAAGAATTGAGGAAGCTGATAAGAGCTCAGTTGAGGTCGTGAAGAAGGTGGCAATGAGAACCGGCGACATCTACCGGCTGAGCAACGCAGATATAAAGCTGATAGCAAAGGCTGTCGATGAAATGGAGCTTGGCAAGGAGGCAGTTATAGTCACAGACGACTACTCCATCCAGAACGTGGCAAGACACCTGGGTATCGGAATTGAGAAGGTCGTCCAGAGAGGGATAACGAAGGAGTTCAGATGGGTCAGAGTTTGCAGAGGGTGCAGAAGAATCATAGAGACGGAAAGATGCGATGTGTGCGGTAGTGAAGCCGTTTTGAGGAGGTTTAGGAAATGAGCAAGGTGGAAGAGCTTGTTGAACGAGCCAGAAGGTTGAAGGAAAAGGGCCTGACCACTGGAGAGATAGCAGATGAGCTGAACGTCTCAAGAGAGACTGCCTTGTGGCTCCTGACAAAGGCCAAGGAGGGGGCAACACCTCCTTCCGACATATACATCGACTGGAAGAAGGTTTCGACGGTATCCAGGAGGCTGAGACTTCTTGCAGAGATTATGGCAGACATGATTCTTGAGACTGGGGAAGTGGAGGTTGTTGTTGGCGTTGCCACCAGCGGGATTCCCGTGTCAACGCTTGTTGCAGAGTTTCTTGATGCAGAACTCAGCATATACTTCCCGAAGAAGCTGAAATGGGATGAAAATACAACCCATATCAGCGGCGCATTCAGCGAGAATTACGCGAGGGTCGACGGGAAGAGATGCGTTATTGTGGATGACGTCATCACAAGCGGCTCAACCATCGAGGAGACGGTGGAACACATAAGAAGGAGGGACGGAAGCGTTTTGTGCGCTGCAGTCATCGTTGACAAGCGTGGAATGGATGAGCTGAGCGGAATACCGATACTCAGCCTGTTCAGAATTGTGAGGATATAAAGAAAGAGACAGCAGCATGAAATCAGCCATGAACGTCTGCATTTTGATTCCGACGCTGAATGAAGAGAGGGGAATCGGGGAAGTCATAGACGGGTTCATCAAAAAAGGATACACCAACATATTCGTCATAGACGGCAACAGCACCGACAGAACCAGAGAGATTGCCGAGAGCAAGGGTGCTAAGGTTGTCATCCAGAGCGGTGAGGGAAAGGGTCAGGCAGTCATGGAGGCTTTCCAGCTTATAGACAGCGATGTCGTTGTCCTCATTGACGGAGACGGGACGTACCTGCCAGAAGAGGTGGACAGACTCCTAGAACCGATAAGGAGAGGTATCGCAGACCACGTCGTCGGCAACAGGCTGGCAGGATATGAGAAAGGAGCTTTCACGAGACTCAACCTGCTGGGTAACAAAATCCTGAACTTCTTTTTCAGACTGATATACGGTATTGAGCTCCACGACATCCTCTCCGGCTACAGAGCTCTGACAAAGGAAGTCTACAAAAACATTGAGCTGGAGAAGCACGGTTTTGAGATAGAGACTGAGCTAACGGTTGAAACCATCGCCAAGGGCTTCAGAATTCTTGAGGTTCCGATCACCTACAGGAAAAGGGAGGGAAAGACAAAGCTCCGCCCAATCAGAGACGGTCTCAGAATTGCTTCAACCATCTACGGAATGCTCCAGCGATACAGCCCCGGGAGGTACTTTTACTTCATCGGCTTCCTCTTCATTCTGGCGGGATTCGTTCTAGGAGTCTACGTGACTTACGACTGGTTCAGAAGGGTCTCCCACTACCTTCTGGCAGTCCTCACGACTCTGCTGATTGTTTCAGGACTGCAAATCATCGCTCTGGGTCTGATAAGCGATTTCGTGTCGAAGAGCAATGCACAGGTGAGAAAGCAGCTCGTGGAGCTCAGGAGGGAGATAGAGGAGCTGAAAGGAGGAGCGAGCGGAGGGCCGGAAAATGCACGTTGAGAGGATAACCGAGCTTTTCACCTTGGATTTGCACGAGCTGGGAGAGATGGCAGACTCCATCAACAGAGCTAACGGAAACTATGCAACCTTCGTAATCAACAAGCACATAAACTACACCAATATCTGCGTGTCCAGATGCCCCATATGTGCTTTCTATGCGAAAAGCGATGCGGAAGGTTACCTCATGAGCGTCGAAGAAGTGGTTGATGCGGCAAGAGATGCCTGGAAGAACGGTGCCACCGAACTTCATATCGTTGGCAGCCATAACCCTGCCGTCAGCTTGGAGTATTTTGAGGAGATTTTTTCAAGGATAAAGGAGGAGATGGATGCCACCATCAAAGCTCTAACAGCAACGGAAATACACTTTCTGGCTGAAAAAGAAGGGTTGAAGGTAAAAGAGGTTCTGAAGAGGCTTAAAGATGCCGGGCTCGATGCGATGCCCGGCGGTGGGGCAGAGATTCTGAAGGACGAGATACGGGCGAAGATCTGCCCGGATAAAGCAAAAAGCCAGGAGTGGCTTGAGGTCATGAGGACAGCCCACAGGCTTGGAATCAAAAGCAACGCCACCATGCTCTTCGGCCACATCGAGAGCTACGAGGACAGAGCCGAGCACCTCTATCAGCTCTACAGGCTCCAGAAGGAAACTGGAGGCTTCATGGCATTTATCCCGCTCGTATTTCATCCTGACAACACAAAGTTTTCCACGCTGAAAAAAGCAAGCCCAGTGGACATACTCAAAACCATAGCAGTATCGAGAATCGTGCTGAAGAACTTCAGGAGCATAAGAGCCTACTGGGTCATGCTGGGCGAAAAGCTCACGCAGATAGCACTGAACTACGGAGCAAATGACGTTGATGGGACGCTGATGGGCGAGAACATCAGCCATGCTGCAGGGGCAAAAACGCCCAAGGAGCTGACTGTTGAGAGGCTTGTAAAGCTGATCAGGGGCGCTGGAAAAGTTCCGGCCCAGCGCGACACCTTCAACAACATCCTGAGGGTCTTTGAATGAGGATCGGGAAGTTCGGATACGTAAACAACTTCCTCCCCTACTACCACCTTGAGCAGGAGGGGAAATACGAGATAGTCGATGCTCCTCCCGGAAGAATGGAGGAGATGATGAGGGCTGGAGAGCTGCACTACGCCCCAATTCCTTCCTTCTCTTTCCTTTCCTCGGATGATTTGAGACGTTACAGGTTCTGCGTTGCTTCGGACGGTGAAGTTTACAGCGTAATTGTTGTTTCGAGAAAAAAAAGGCTTGATGATTCCCCAATTGCCGCAACAACCCATTCAAGAACATCCGTCAACCTTCTCAGAATAATATTAAGGGAGAAGGGGATGATAAACAGGGTTGTACCTGTAAATGGGACAGCAACAGATATGCTGAAGAATTTTGACCACGCTCTGGTGATAGGTGATGAGGCAATCAAAGCAAGGATGCTGTTCAGGGTTGTGATGGACCTTGGTGAGGAATGGAAGGAGCTGACGAATCTGCCCATGGTTTTCGGCGTCTCTGCGTCAAAAAATAATGTTGATGCCTCTCAAATCGACAGTGATGTACTGAATTCACTTGAATGGGGTGAGAAGAACATCGAGGAGGTTGTTGAAAAAGCAAGCCTGAGATTCAGACTTCCCGGAGATTTTCTGTACGCTTACTTCAGGGCATTAATTCACAGAGTGGGAGGTAAAGAAGAGAAGGGACTGAAAGAGTTCGGGGAGATGTGCCGTGAACACGGGCTTTTGTGACCAACACGAATACGTGGAGAAAAACCTCAGGGGAGTGGATTTAAGCTTTGAAGAAGCTTTAAAGCTCTTCGAGCTGCCCCTGCCGCAACTCGGCAGAATTGCCGATGAGATAAGGCGCAGGAGATGTGGAGACCTCGTCACCTTCGTTGTGGACAGGAACATAAACTATACAAACGTCTGCATCTCAAAGTGCAAGTTCTGCGCTTTTTATGCAAGAAGCGAGGAAGAAGCCTTTGTTCTGCCGGTTGATGAAATACTGAGGAAGATTCAGGAGGCCGTAAGCGTTGGCGCCACTCAGATTCTGATGCAGGGAGGGATGAATCCCGATCTTGGTATAGAATGGTTTGAGAGAACCTTCAGAGCTATTAAACATAAGTTCCCCGACATCCAGCTCCACAGCCTTTCACCGCCAGAAATTATCTTTCTCTCAGAGAAAGAAGGACTGAGCACAGAGGAAGTTCTTCTTAAGCTTCGCAAAGCAGGTCTTGATTCCTTACCCGGAGGAGGGGCGGAGATTCTTAGCGACAGGGTGAGGCTAAAAATCAGCAACAAGGGTAGCAGCCAGGACTGGCTGAGAGTTATGGAGACTGCCCACAGGATTGGAATGAAGACCACAGCCACCATGATGTTCGGACACGTGGAGGAGGACGAGGACATAGTGGAACACCTTTTTAAGATAAGAGACCTCCAGAAAAGGACTGGCGGATTCACAGCATTCATTCCCTGGACGTTCCAGCCGGGAAATACCGAAATCGAGAGAGATGAGGCACCCGCAACGAGGTATCTGCAGGTTCTGGCAGTCTCACGAATAGTTCTCCACAACATCAGAAACATTCAGGTGTCGTGGCTCACACAGGGATTTGATGTGGCAAGCCTTGCCCTCTTCTTCGGAGCCAACGATTTTGGCGGTACGATGCTGGAAGAAAACGTGGTAAGAGCTACAGGCAAGCCATTCACTCCTGCCAGGGTTGAGGACATAGTGACTGCCGTAAAAAGCGTAGGAAGGCCTGTTGCCAGAAGAGATACGTATTACAGGATTCTGGAGTACTATTAACGTCAAATGCCAGAGCGATTTAAAAAAGATTAGTAAAAAGGCCTCTCAAAAAGATTAATCAATTTTTATAACCTTCTTCTGGGCCTTTTCGGTCTTTGGCAGCACTATCTCCAGTATTCCGTTGTTGTATTTAGCCGACACCTTCTCAACGTCAACCTCTGCCGGCACCGAAACCTTCCTGTAGACCTCTCCGTACCTCCTCTCCTGCATTATGTAGTCCCTGCCCTTCTCTTCCTTCTCCTCCTTTCTCTCAGCCTTTATGACGAGGCTGCCGTCCTCGAAGTACACCTGAATGTCCTCCTTGTTGAATCCCGGGAGGTCGGCTATCACCCTTATCTGGTCACCCTCATCAATCACGTCCACCGGAACCGCGAAAGCTCCAGTCGTTGACGTGAATCCCGGAGCGAAAGCTCTCGATGTTCTCTCAAACTCCTCAAAAAGCCTGTTCATCTTCTCCTGCATCCTCCTCAGCTCCTCAAAGGGGTCGAAGAACCTCATCCCACCACCTCCTTTATTTTTAGTTACTAACTTTTGGTTAGTATTTTGTATATTTAAACTTTTCGATAATGCCTGCGGCAAAGTACAGCAGAACGTGAGATAAAAAATAACAGAAATCCTGAGAACGCAAAATATTTTTCTTACTCAGACTCCTTTCTTCCTCCTTCCCCAGGGACACACCTTTATGCAAATTCCGCACACCATGAAGCCGATATCGGGATCGCCGGCAAACTCCTGCAGCTTTTCAGCACACCTGTCAACGTCAAAAACCTCCTCCCTGACAGGGTAGTCATCGAACTCAGAATCGCTAATGGCATTAACAATGCAGCTGTCCACGCACTCCCTGCACCTGCCGCACCTTCTCTTCACCGGCTGTCCTGGCTCCAGGGGCATGTCTGTCAGGACGCTCGCCATCCTTATCCGGGGCCCGTGCTCCCTCGTGATCAGAAGCAACGACTTCCCTATCCACCCAACCCCGGCTGCCCTGGCTATGGCCTTGTGGGAGATAAAGCTCCTCCAGTGCATTTCTTTCAGAATCTTGGATGCGGGAATTGGCAGAGCTCTGTAGCCGCTCTTCTCAATGAACCTGGCCAGTTCGAATGCTATCTGATCCAGTCTGTCGTTGGCAATTTGATACTGTCTTCCATAGAGAGGTCTGGTCTCCGGCAAACCGTCGAAAATGGCGTCATTCAGCCTCACTCCAACAACTATGCCCCTTGTAAAGCTGTCAAGCAGACCCGGAGGCTCAACGGGGTAGTCCCTTATCAGATCCAGGTCTGCAACTCCGAAAACATCTGCGCCAAGCTTTTTCGCGTACTCCTCAACGTCCGAAGTGTGCATGGAATTATGGTATATATTAACCTTTAAAATTATAACTGCCCCCCTGAACTGCCACCTCCCCCCTTATCTCATCCCAGATGGAATCAACTCTTCTCTTCACATCCTCGCTCATCTCAACGGCATCGGGCCACTCCCTCTCATATCCTTCCTCACGCCACTTCTTCGTGGCATCTATTCCCAGCTTTCCAGCAAGGTTTTGCCGGTAGGCGGAATGATCCAGACTGTCGGTAGGGGCTTCGGGAATGATCACGACATCCCTTGCCGGATCAAAGCGGCTTGTGACCGCCCACAGAACCTCCCGCATGTTGTGGACGTTGACGTCATCATCAACCACAACAACAATTTTGGTCAGGCTCAGCATTCCGGTGCCCCAGAGGGAGAACATCACCTTCTTCGCATGCCCCGGATACCGCTTCTTTATGGAAACGATTGCCAGATTGTGGAATGCTGCCTCGATGGGAAGGTTTATATCAACGATCTCCGGATGAATCATCCTGAGAATTGGCAAGAAGATTCTTTCAGTAGCTTTCCCCAGCCATGCGTCTTCCATTGGTGGCTTCCCAACGACGGTGGTGTGATATATGGGATTTTCCCGGTGGGTTATGGCGGTAATGTGGAATACTGGATAGGGTTCTGCCGGCGTGTAGTAGCCGGTGTGGTCTCCGAAAGGCCCCTCCACTCTGAACTCATCCAGCTTAACGTAGCCTTCCAGAACGATTTCAGCGTTTGCAGGCACCTGCAGATCGACGGTTTCGCAGTCAACCACCTTCACCCTCTCTTTCCTTATAAAGCCAGCGAACATGAACTCGCTCAGCCCCTCAGGCAGCGGGGCGGTGGAGGCGTAAAGCGTTGCAGGGTCAACTCCTATAGCGACGGCCACCTCAAGCCTGTCAATCCCAGCCTCCTTAAGCTTCCGGTAGTGCAGAGCCCCATGCTTGTGAATCTGCCAGTGCATGCCGGTCGTTTTCTCATCAAAAACCTGCATCCTGTACATTCCTGCATTGAGCTCACCAGTTTCAGGATCCCTCGTTATGACGACGGGGAGGGTTATGAATCTGCCGGCGTCACCTGGCCAGCATTTCAGAATCGGGAATTTTTTGAGGCTGGGCTCGTCCATTATGACCTCCTTGCATGCTCCCTTCTTTACCCTCTTGGGAATGAACGCCATGACATCCTTTACCATGGAAAGTCCCTTGATCCCCTCGATGAGCGAAGAAGGGCGGAACTTAGTCATTTCAACAAGTCTTTCTCCAATTTCCTCCATTCTGTCAACTTCCAGAGCCATTTTCATCCTTTTTTCAGTCCCGAAGGTGTTGATGAGGATGGGGATGTCGTAACCCTTCGGATTCTCGAAAAGAAGGGCCTTACCGCCCATTTTTACCGTCCTGTCTGCAATCTCGGTTACTTCAAGAACCGGGCTGACTTCGTGCTTTATCCTTGCAAGCTCGCCCTCACTTTCCAGCTTTTCAACGAATTCCCTCAGGTCTTCATAGGGCATGGTGAGTCTCTTAAAAGATGCGTTATAAAGCTTGCTGGGATTTTTGCATGAGGTGGTGAGGATTGGCTGGAGCACGGTACGCGAAACACTGTCACCCAACAGGAAAGTTTTTTGCTCCACTCATTTCACCACAGTCAGGTGATGGGTCATGCTGGAATATCTGTATCCCCTCAGAACATACCTCATCGTGGCAGGAACTGTTGAGAAGCCGAATCCAATGACTGCAGACTGGGTAGTTCCCCTGAGCTTCAATCCCCAGCTGCTGGGAGTGGCCATAGGCAAAACCCGCCATACCTGCGGGTTGATTAAGGAACAGAAGGATTTCGTTGTTGCGGTTCCAACCATCGAGTTGTTGAAGGACGTGTGGACTGCAGGAACCATTAGCGGTGCAAAGGATGAGAAGTGGAAGAAGATGGGCGTGACATTTGTCCCATCGAAGAAGGTTAAAGCCCCGTCTATCAGGGAGTGTGCCGCCAACATCGAGTGCAGGGTTGTGAATGAGGTTGAAACAGGAGACCACATTTTCTTCGTTGGCGAAATAGTGGACGCCTCTCACAGCGATGCTTTCAGTGACGGCCCCGACGTTGAGAACTATCGCTTCCTGATGCATGCGAGTTTCGGCCCCCGGTTCACACATACTGGAAACGAAATTTTTAAACCATAACAAATTTTGTCAAACTTTTTTTCCGGAAAACTTAACATTTAAATACTACAAAGGAACTAAAACAATACAAACTCATACGGTGTTATGCATGGAGCTGAAACTGACTGCTGCACAGATGAAGGTTCTTCAGACCTTGGTCAACCTATATCTTGCCGGAGCGAATTTCATCAGCAGCGAGGATGTGGCAAGGATTCTAAACAAGAGACCGGGAACCGTGCGCTCCCACATGCAGGCCCTGAGAACTCTCGGCCTTGTTGAAGGAGTCCCAGGTCCCAGAGGGGGATACAGGCCAACGTCAAGAGCTTACGAGCTTCTTCTGAACCGCGAGATGTCCCAGATGGCTGTTGAAATTTTCGTGAATGGCGTTAGGGAAGAGCTGGATGTTGAAAGGATTAAGCTAACGGCCCTCAGCAACCCCAATACCCACAAGGCCATTATCATCCTGTCTCAGGAGGTGAATCTCAGCAGCGGAGATGAGATCTCCATAATCTACGCAAAGCAACTGATTATCCAGGGAAAGGTTTTGAGAGTAGAAGACAACGGCCTGGTTGTAAACGTTGAGAAAATGGTGGCGATCCCGAAAAAGAAGATAAGTCAGTTAGCATCCCCAATTGTCGTGATTGATCCCGAGCTCAGTGTAAGAAGTGCCGCAGAAATCCTTTCAGAGAACCGCTCCTACTGCAGCATGGTGATGAAGAACGGAAGCCCCGTGGGACTGCTTACTCTGGACCAGATTGCAGTGGCTGTAGCTGAAAGAAAGACAGACTGCAAGGTAAAGGAAGTTGTCAAGCCCAGGATTGTGGTAGGCAGTGGCGAGATGAGCATCAGCGAAGCTCTGAAGCTGATGAGAAAAGAGGGTGTGCGCTACCTTGTGGTAATGGAAGGCGGAAAGTTTGCCGGAATAGTTTCAGACAACCAGATACTCAAGTTTCTGGTAAATTCATCCAGAGCCTAGTCGGATTTTAGCCAATTTGGCCATCTTTGCTATTTTTCGTTCACTCTTCACAACCAATCTCCACCAGGCGACTTTTTACCTTTTACAAGAAAATATTAAATAAAATTCCATACGTCAGCTTACTGTGTCGAGAATGAAGTTCAGGCTG
>CAZHKD010000036.1:0-14251 GCA_964533255.1 uncultured archaeon
TTGACAGAGTGGAGGGAGATTGAGATGGGCAATTACTATAGCGAGACCAGATTCAACAACTGGATTACGCGCATCAAGGAGACCGAGCTGGTTCCCGAAGACCCGGAAAGTCTGTCGGTGCTTGATCAGATGCTGGAAGACTTCGTGGTGGCGTGCGTCAACATAATAAGGGCTGTGAGAGAAAGAGAGATCACGAAAAGCGAGGCAGCAAAGGAACTTCAGGAGATGGAGGACATAATTTCATCCAGAATTGACCTGGGTGACGAGTTCAAGAACGATGTCTTTGAGTACCTTCGCGAGGCCATGCGAGCCATAGCCAAGTCAGCCGTTCTGACTCTGGAGGGTAAGATCAGCAAGAAGAGCTTCGAGGCTCTTTTGAAGGAAGCCGTTCAGAAGGAGACGAGCGGTGACATAGAGGGGGCTTTCGAGGCCATTGCCAGGATGGGTGCAAAGGTATTCAAGGGGGAGAAGCTGCCCGAAGACCTGGAAATCCCGGATGAAGACCTGATGATCATCAACTGGATAGACGGCGTGGATGCCATAAACACAACAATGATTCTGAGTGAGATAGACAGCAGCGAAGAGGAATGATCTCTGATGAGGTTGCGAAAGAACTTGAGCGGGGAAAGCTCGACTACGGGCTCTACAGAGCCCTCCTAATAAATCACGGTAAGAGGGGTGAGAAGGCTTTTTTCTACGTTAAGGAAAGAAGGGTCAAGAAGTACAGGGACTTCTTTGTTGTTGTTGGAGAGGAGGAGCACGTTGTCGACAACGGTTTTTGCGACTGCCCCGACTTCCAGATAAATCTGAAGGCAAGAAGAGCCTGTGCTCACATTCTGGCAGTTTACATTGCGAAAAAGTTAAAGCTGTACGATGAGGTTGACGCCTATTACGTGGACTTTATGTAATCTGCACAGAAAAAGGTGATGGCATGAAGCCTGTCGGAGAGGTTATTGACGGGAAGAGGATACGAATCCACAGCGAGTTCCTGCCGGCGCTTGACGGCCTGAATGAAGGTGACAGGGTCTGGATTCTCTATCAGTTTCACCTTGCAGAAGAGGCCCTCAAGGTTCATCCCAAGGGGGACAGAACACAGCCTCTGAGGGGCGTTTTCTCCACCCGGAGCCCCTACAGGCCCAACAGGATTGGCATGACCGCTGCGATACTCAGGAAGGTTGAGGGAGACGTTATTGAGGTTGAAGGGCTTGATGCTCTGCCTGGCTCCCCTGTTCTGGACATAAAACCCTTCTCCGAATTCTACGACCTCCCCATGGGCAGCGTTCTGACAGCAAAGGACATAGCCAAGCGCATAAAGGATGAGGGTCTGATAAAGGACTACATCGACCTCAGCACACAGCTCCAGCCCAACGGCTTCGACTGCACCCTGAGGGCCATCGGGAGGATTAAGGGAGCCGGCAGAATAGACTTCGACAATTCTGAAAGGAGGCTGCCTGAGGTTGAGGAGATTTCCTTCAGCGACGACTGGGTGTTTCTGCCGAAAGGGGTTTACAGAGCATATCTCAACGAGGTCATAAGCCTGAGCAGAGACATCATGGCAATCGCCAGACCCAGGTCAACGCTGGTCAGGAGCGGCGCAAATGTTCTGACAGCGGTGTGGGATGCAGGCTACTCAGGGCGGAGTGAGGTGGGGCTGGTGGTGTACAACGAAGACGGCCTGTGGCTGAAGAGAAACGCCAGAATAGTGCAGCTTGTGTTCATAAAGCTCACAGACTACACAGCCCCCTACTCGGGAATTTTCAAAAATGAGAACCTGTGAAGCTGTTAAAAGCCGCAAGCCATGAAAGGGTTCAAGCATGAAAAGGTTTTATTCAGATCTGGGGCTTGTTGCTGTTGCTCTGATATGGGGACTCACCTTTCCGGTTATAAAAATAGCTCTGGATTCCTCGTCAGCCTTCTCATTTAACACAGTCCGTTTCTTAGTAGCATCTCTCTTTTTTCTCCCACTTGTCAGAAAACTCAGTGTTGATGGCCTGAAGATTGGTCTGGTGTCCTTCTTGGGCTACACGTTTCAGACTGTTGGGATGGAGTACACAACAGCCACCAATGCTGGCTTCATAACCACCCTCTATGTGGTCTTCACACCCCTCATTTCTCTGCTGCTGTACAGTGAGAGAATCGACGCAGTAGATGCAGTTATGGCCCTTACAGCCCTGAGCGGTGCATACCTCATAAGCGGATATGGCCAGGCTGCCTTAGGCGACTTCTTGATCCTCCTCGCCGCCATCTTCTTCGCCGCAGAAATCGCAATGATATCCCACTACTCAAAATCTCTCAACCCCACAGAGCTCGCTTTCTCTCAGGTTCTTGCAACCGGCCTTCTTTCTGCAATCCCGGCATCTCTGAAATGGCGAATTGAGTTCAACAGCAACGTCATCCTAGCAGTTGCCATAACGGCCTTCTTCGCCACCTTCCTGGCCAAAATGCTCCAGAATCATCTTCAGAAGTACACGAGCTCCTTTGATGCTGCGATAATATTCTCGCTTGAGGGCGTCTTTGCCTACGTGTTCTCCGCCCTTATGCTCGCTGAAACCCTGACACCGAAACAGTACGCTGGAGCTGCCATCATCGTTGCCTCTGCAATGCTTGTGTCTGCCAGAGCCCTGAACCAGCGCTGAATTTCGTCGGCGTTTCCTCAGGTCAACTCAGTCAAAATAGTCTCTGAAGTGCTCGGGAACGAACTCCGATGCGTCTATTCCGCATGCTTTGCTGAACTGGTGAACCATTATGTAGCCAGCAAGGTGGAAAGGCGCTTCTCTCAGCTCCGCATCCCTGTCCATGCTCGCCATGCACGGGTAAGCGCACTGATGCTGATGTATGTCCTTCCAGAATTCCTGAACGCTTTCGATGATGTAGCCCTTCATCCTTCTGGCAACGTAATGGGCATTCCCGCAGGGGTCAGAAATGACCACTCTGACGTCCACAATTCTGTTTCCATCCATCTCCACCTCAAACTCCGGCATTCCCAGCCTGAACCGCCTCACGAACTCCTTTAAAGCACCATCACCGCGTAAAGAGCAGAAGGGTTTCGGAGCTGCAAAATTCAGTCGGTATTCCTCACACTTCCTCTCGAGCTGCCTCCTCAGCCCCGGAGGACACCACCCCCCATCCTCAACGGGAACAATCAGAAACCTGTACCCTTTATCAGCGATAATATCAGGAATTTCCGCAAGAACGTCTGGATGAAGGTTTATGGCGATCATGACGTCTGCCCGCTGGATTTCGGGAAGGAGTGAGCTGACGTCGTCGATGTAGGTGCCGTATGCAGCGGGCTCGTCCAGCTCAAGCACCGTTTTCAGACTGCCGGAGAAATCCCAGTCCTTGCAGTAATCGCACTCATCTATTCCGCATGCCCCGAAGTGTGCGCAGCTCCTCGGGTATGCGAGATGAGCAACGAATCGCCTCCCGAACTCTCCGCTGAAGAGAACCGAAAGCTCCACAGCCAGCATGTGGAAAAGATTAATATCAGCTTTACCTTTTTTGATGATGCGTGGCGATACGTTACAGGAGGTGAATGTTCATGCCAAAGATGGAAGGCACTCTCAGAAAGATTACCGATTACAAATGGGAGCTGCCAAAGGGATACAAGCCAGGAATGAAGGTGCCAGCTTACTTCTACATCAACAGGAAGCTTATGGAGATGCTTGAAGAGGGAGCTGTCGATCAGGCTGCCAACGTTGCCACGATGCCCGGGATCTACAAAGCCTCGCTCGTAATGCCCGACGTACACGTTGGCTACGGCTTTCCAATTGGAGGAGTTGCAGCCTTCGATGCTGAAGAAGGCGTAGTTTCTCCGGGAGGCGTTGGCTTCGACATAAACTGCGGTGTCAGGCTGCTCAGAACGAATCTGAAGGTTGACGATGTGAAGCCGATAATAAAGAAGCTCATTGACGAGCTCTTCGTGGCAGTTCCATCCGGAGTGGGCAGTGCAGGAAGGCTGAAGGTCAGCGACAGGGAGCTGGATGAAATCTTCGTGAACGGAGCGAGATGGGCGGTTGAGAACGGGTACGGCACGGAGAAGGACCTTGAGCACTGCGAGGAAGGAGGAGCCATGCCTGGCGGGAGAGGAGAGGTTGTGAGCAGAAGAGCGAGGGACAGAGGCAGGCCCCAGCTCGGAACCCTGGGCAGCGGCAACCACTTTCTGGAGGTGCAGTACGTTGATAAGATCTTCAACGAAGAGGCAGCAAAGGCCATGGGGCTTGAAGAGGGCATGGTAACGGTGATGATCCACTGCGGAAGCAGGGGTCTTGGCCATCAGGTGTGCACGGACTTCCTGGAGGTTCTGGACAGGGCCGTCAGGAAATACGGGATAAGGCTGCCTGACAGGCAGCTCGCATGCGCACCCGTAAACAGCAAGGAAGGAAGGGACTACTTTGCCGGAATGGCGGCAAGCGCGAACTATGCATGGTGCAACAGGCAGATTATCACCCACTGGGTGAGGGAGAGCTTCCAGAAGGTCTTCAGGATGAGCGAGGAGGATCTGGGAATGGGTCTCATTTACGACGTTGCCCACAACATAGCCAAGTTCGAAGAGCACGAGATTGACGGAAAGAGGAGGAAGGTGGTTGTCCACAGGAAGGGAGCTACGAGAGCCTTCTACGGAACTGAAGACATCCCCGCTGACTACAGGAAGATCGGACAGCCCGTCCTGATACCGGGAAGCATGGGAACGCCAAGCTACGTGCTCGTTGGAACGCAGAAGGCCATGGAGGAAACCTTCGGCTCCACATGCCACGGAAGCGGCAGGGTCATGAGCAGAGCTGCCGCTAAAAGAAAGCTGAGGGGCAACGTGGTGAGGCAGAACCTGGAGAGAAAGGGCATCTACGTAAGAGCCACTCAGGGAGCGCTGCTGGCTGAGGAAGCGCCGGAAGCCTACAAGAGCAGCGATGAGGTTGTGGATGTGGTTCACAGAGCGGGCATATCAACGCTTGTCGCCAGACTCCGCCCAATGGGTGTTGCCAAGGGCTGATGCTCTGACACGAGCAGTTAGGCCAGTTCAGTCAGTTTGTTTTTTTCATTTTTGAAGCCACTCCGCACTGGATGGGTGGGTGTTAGCGGGCTGGACTCAACGGTTAAAGCGGCTCCTTAATTCTCCCCGAAGCTTCGGCATGGAAAATCAGGTGGATTTATGGGTCGTACTCTTAGCATTTTCGGTTTCTCCCGTCGTCACCTTCCGGGTGGCTTACTTTACACTTTGTGAATAATAAGGTTTAACTTCCGCTCACCCTGACCCGTTACAATCGAATATAAATCCCTTTGGAGGAATACAAGTTGAAAAGGAGAAATGGGAGGTATAGCTGTATGTCGGGTTGGAGCAGAAAATCTAAAGGAAGGCTCTTGCTGCCGGTGTTTTTTACGGCCCTTCTGATAGCCGTTCTGGCGTATCCTACGCTGGCACACGAGGAGGGTGAAGAGACCGCGAATCTTTTCGGAGACGCGGAAACCATAATAGTGCCGTACGTTGCGCATCCCAGCGTCGTCATCGATGGGAAAATTGGGGCGGACGAGTACAGCTCTGCTGCACGATTTGTGGATGAGGACACGGGGATGGAAGCATATCTCCTGCATGACGGTGAGAACCTCTACGTGGCTCTGAAGAATCCCGGAGATGGCTGGGTTGCCATTGGCTTTGGTTACAGCACCGAGGACCTTGATGAGGGTGCCAGCGTGATAGCGGGCTACGTCGACAACGGAACGCTGATGATCCGGGAGTTCCACGCCTCCGAAATCACCGGGGAAATGGAAGTGGAGCCTGTCGAGGAGCTTGGAGGTGCGAGCAGCATAATTTCTGCTGAGGGAGTGGAAAACGGAGGAACGACGATTGAATTCGTGGTGCCCCTGAACGCAAGTGACGAGTACGGCATCCATTTAGAGCCCGGGAAGATATACCCGCTGATTATAGCTTTCAGCGACTCTCTGAAGGACTTCCCTTCCAATCTGGACGAGGGAGAGATCCATTTCGAGAAAGCATACATTGCCCGGCAGAGTGACGACATAAAAGAAATTGAGGATCTGTTTGCCATGAAGAACGGCCCCTATTCGCCTTATGATACCGTAATAGCCATGACAATCGTTGGCCTGTCGTCAGTGGCGTTGCTTGTTGCTTATTCGAGAAGGGGGTGAAAAATAATGAGTGGCGATAAATCTGGAAGCGGAGTATGGAAGGCTCTGGATGAAAGGCTGAAGCTGAGCGCGCTGTCGTATGACATCCCCAAGCACGGGAACAACCTGGGATACTGTCTGGGCGGCATAACCTTGTTCGGCTTCATACTCCTGTTTATAACGGGGGTGTACCTAGGGGCATTCTACCACCCGGATGTGGCGGAAGCGAACGAGAGTGTCAGGCTTATAACTTCCAGCGCGCTGGGAAGCTTTGTCAGAGGCCTCCACTACTGGGCGGCCCAGGCGGTTATGATCTCGGTCATCCTGCACATGGTGAGGATTTACATAACGGGTTCTTACAAGAGGCCGAGGGAGTTCAACTGGCTGGTTGGCGTGGGGCTCCTGGCGACGACCATAGGCTTCCTGTTCAGCGGAACCGTTCTGAAGTGGGATCAGGAGGCGTATGAGGCGTACCTCCACAATGTGGAACTGGGCGAAATGCTTGGGTCATTGGGCGTGTTGTTCTCCGGAACTGCGTCGGAGACATTTAACCTTCTGACGAAGATGTTCATAGCTCACGTGAGCTTCCTGCCACTGCTGCTGATAATCCTGCTCATCGTGCACGCATTCCTCATAAAGCAGCTCAAGATATCCCCTCTGCCATGGCAAAAAGAGGTGACAGAGACTGTTCCGTTCACGTCACACATGAAAAAATTGACAGTGTACGGTCTGCTGCTCTGGGCAATAATTGGCATCCTCGCGGCTGCATTTCCACCTCCGCTGGGTCCTGCACCCATTGAGGGAATAGAGGCAACAAAGCCGCCCTGGTTTTTCCTTGGGCTCTACCCCTTGGAAGACCTCTTTGGCGTCAAAGCCATCTTCTACGCCACCATGCTGATATTTGTCCTGCTGGTAGCAGTCCCGTTCGTGGATAGAAAGGAGGACAGGGAGCCCCAGAAGAGAAAACTGATGATCGCAGGGCTCATCATAGCACTTGCTCTGTACATTGCCCTGACTCTTATCGGAGCGTTCGCGGGGCCGAGTGCACATTTGGGGTGAGCAAGCGCTACATGGAATACTTTTTATACTCATTTTTTGACCAGTCTCTGAATGAAGGTGGCTCTCGGCGGAACCTTTGAACCGCTACACGAAGGGCACAAGAGGCTGATTGATGTTGCAGTTCAGCTTGGCGGGAAAGACATAACCATCGGCATAACCAGCGATGAGATGGCCAGAATGCGAATAAGGAGCGTTCTGCCCTTTGAAATAAGGGCTGAGAATGTTAGGCAGTATGTTAAGAGGAAGTACGGCTTTGAGCCCGCTATTGTGGAAATTACAACTCCCTTTGGAAAAACCCTTGAGAGAGATTTTGAATACCTCGTCGTCTCTCCCGAAACATGCGAAATGGCCATGAGGATAAACGAGAAGAGGCGGGAGCTGGGAAAGAAAGAAATAAAGATTGTGAAGGTCGACTTCGTTCTGGCTGAAGACGGCAAGCCCATCTCTGCCACTCGAATCAAGAAGGGAGAGATAGACAGGTACGGAAGGCTGATATGACGGGTCACATCAGGGCTGTGAGGGTCGCTGTGGGCTCCACGAACCCCACAAAGATTGAAGGGGTAAGGAAGGCTTTTCTTCAGTATTTTGACAGCGTTGAGATTTCCGGAAAGGAAGTTGACAGCAGCGTCTCTCCCCAGCCATTCGATGACGAGGTTATCGAGGGAGCCATCAACAGGGCGAAGGCTGCCTACAGCGACGAATTTGACTTTTCAGTTGGAATAGAGGCAGGCCTGTTCAGAACGAATGGTACCATAACCGGATTCATCGACTTTCAGGTTGCAGCAGTCTTTGATGGCGAAAAACTCAGCATAGGCTTCGGGCCGGGCTTTGAGTATCCTCCTGAGGTCGTCAGGAGTGTTATGGAAGGCAGGGAAGTTGGAGACGTTATGGAAGAGATTACTGGCATCAAGGACCTGGGAGAGAGGTTCGGAGCGATTTACGTCCTGACGAAGGGCGCAATCACCAGAAGCGAGCTGTCGAGAATTGCAGTAACCATGGCCTTAATACCCTTCATCAACAGCCATGACTACTTTTAGCGTCATAGCTCCTTTCGACCCCTGGAAAGGGAAGCTATGCACCTGCCGGCGGAAGTACTCCTTCAACCCCTACACAGGATGCGCACACGGATGCCTGTACTGCTACGCAACCTACATCCCGAACTTTTATCGCTTGAGGCTGAAGGAGAGGCTGCTTATAAGGCTGGAGAAAGACCTGAGAAAGCTTCCCGAAAATTCAGTCATCTCCATGTCCAACAGCAGCGATCCGTATCCGCCTGTGGAAAAGCAGCTTGAAATCACCAGGAAATGCTTAGAGCTCATAAAGGAGTACGATTTTCCGCTGCTCATCATAACGAAAAGCGATATTGTGGCCAGGGATGCAAAGCTGCTGTCAGAAATGAGGTGCGCCGTAAGCGTGACCATTACCGGTTTCCGTAACGCAGCGAAGCTTGAGCCGGGAGCGCCAGCAGCAGAAAGAAGAGTTCACGCCCTCAGAATTGTAGCGGATCACAGTATTCCCGCAATTTTGAGGCTCGACCCCGTAGTCCCCTTCATCACCGAAGACGAGGTTGAGGAAGTTCTTTACAGATGCGATTTCGTCGATCAGGTGGTCTCCTCTACCCTCAAGCTCAGACGGGACTCTTTTAAGCGGATAGCAAGGGCTTTTCCGGAATTAGCACCGAAGTTCAGGGAGCTGTATTTCGAGAGGGGTGAGAGGATCGGAAACTCATTCTACCTTCCAGCGGAGCTGAGAGAGAGGCTTTTGAAGAAAGTTGCAGATGTCTGCGACAGGATGGGGGTCCCCTACTCATTCTGCAGAGAGGTCGTCCCTTTTAAGGCGAAAAGCTGCGATGGACAGCACCTGGTCAGCCTTAACCCGTCCTACAAAAATAAGTAATATTTATATAGCAAATCATATGAGGAGATTTATTGGAAAGATTTATTAAGAGATGATGTCATCATTATTATCGATATGAGGGTTATTGGTAAGTACTACCGACTTCTTGATAAGTATCTTCCAGAACGGGACGTAATCCTTATTGAAGAATACGGGATGATAGAGGATGAGGAGCTGATTGAGGATTACTGGATTTACAAACCCTTCGTCAGAGCTGAAATCGTAAAGATTCTTGGTTCAGAGGAGATGAGGTACCGGGTTATGGAGCCAACCCTCACAGTTGAGGAATTCAGCGTGCTGGAGGAGCTTTACAAGGATATTGGCGACGTCCTGATCCTTAAAGACCTTACAATAGAGCTCGAGGCCAAGGAAAAGATTCTCCTCTCAACCTTTAAAGACCTGATCGGCGAGTACGGTATTGAGCTCGATCCAGTGTTGCAGTGCAAGTACATCTACTACCTCTTCAGGGACTTTCTGGGCTTTGGGCCGATAGATGCCGTTCTGAACGATCCTTACGTCGAGGACATACACTGCGACGGCTACGACATCCCCATCTACCTGAACCACAAGAAGTACGGGAACATTGCAACGGACATCAGGTTCAGCGAGGAGGAGCTGGACAAGTACGTTCAGGCTCTGGTTCAGATGAGCGGGAAGCACGTGAGCCACGGGAACCCCATCATCGATGCAACGCTGCCCGACGGAAGCAGGCTTCAGGCAACATACGGCGTTGAAGTCACGCCCCGCGGCTCCTCATTCACCATAAGAAAGTTCACGGAGGAGCCTCTAACGCCTGTCGACCTCATAAGGTTCGGCACATACACTGCGGAGCAGCTTGCCTACTTCTGGCTTGTTGTGGAGCACAAGCTCAACCTGATGGTCGTCGGCGAGACCGCAGCGGGTAAAACGACGACGCTCAACGCCATTCTGATGTTCCTGCCACCCGAAGCGAAGGTGGTGTCGATAGAGGACACGAGAGAGATAGCCCTCAAGCACGAAAACTGGATTGCCGGAGTTACGAGGGAGGCTGTGACGGGAGACGAGAGGGAGATAAGCATGTACGATTTACTGAGGGCAGCTCTGAGACAGAGGCCCGACTACATTGTGGTTGGAGAAGTGAGGGGTAAGGAAGCCCAGACTCTTTTCCAGGCGATGTCAACCGGTCACGCAGCCTACGCAACGCTCCACGCCGGAGACATCCACCAGACCATTTACAGGCTCGAGACTGAACCGCTGAACGTGCCCAGAAGCCTGATACAGTTCCTCGACGTCATCTCCATCCAGACCCAGTGGACGAGGGAGGGGATAAGGAAGAGGAGGGCAAAGAGCGTTTACGAAATACTCGGCATAGATCCCAACGACAAGAATCTGCTGATAAACGAAGTTTACCGCTGGAATCCCTACACAGACGAGCACTACCCCATAAATCCCCTTAAAAAGCTCGAAAAAATCTCCATCATCAGGGGAGAGGACGTTGGCCAGACCATGGAGGAGCTCAACAGGCGTGCAGAATTTCTGGAGTTTCTGAATAAGCTGGACATCAGAGACCTCAGGAACGTTACTTCCATGATTCACGCCTATTACCGCAACCCCTATGAGTCCTTCGATGTAATCATCAAAGAGGGCAGGAAGTATGAGAGGGCTGAAGCAAAAGCCTGAAGAGCTTGAAAAACTCAGGATTTTCGTTCCGGCACCGCTGGTCAGGTACTACAGAAGAGCGTACGAAAGAAATCCGGCGAAGTTCAAGGATTTAGAGAGGTCTCTGATAAGTGCCAGAATGCCCATTACCGCTCCAAAATATGCTGCAATTGTAACTTTCTACACGCTTCTCATCTCTCCCATACTCGCCATCGTTTCTCTATGGATTTCTGATGCAGTTTACCTGGTGTACACTTCATTTTCCGGCCTGCCCGTTGGTGTGGAACTTCCAATTAGTAAATCGGCGCTTGAAAGCATGGTCAGAACGTTTTCCGAAGTGATATGGTTTATTCTGCTGTTTTATCTTGTCCGAACGCTGCTGCTGAAATATCCGTATCTCTACGCTGCCCAGAGGAGGAGCAAGATAGATTCCACGCTTCCCCATGTGGTTAACATAATGCTGGGAATGGCGAAAGGTGGCAGCTCACCCCTTGAAATCTTCAGGACGATCTCTGAGGAGAGGGCTATTACCGGAGAGGTTGGAAAGGAGTTCTCGATAGTTGTGAGAGACGTTGACTTCTTCCACAAGGACATCATATCTGCTCTTCGAAATGTTGCCAACACAACACCCTCTTCCAAGCTATCCGAGTTTCTTGAAGACCTGATAAGTGTGCTGGAAGGTGGGGGAAGGCTGAGCGAGTTCCTGCAGTTCAAGTCATCCCACTACATCGAGGAGAGGGAGAGGTACCACGAAATTTTCCTGAATTCCATGGGCGTGCTTGCGGAGATTTACGTGTCGGTATTCGTCGTCGCTCCCCTCTTCGCCCTGATAATCTTCGTGGTCATGGGGATGCTGGGTGAAGAAATAGAGAGGCTGATGATGGCAATTGTGTACATCTACATCCCCGCTGGAGGTATTGCATTCCTCTGGCTGGTGTATTCAATGGTGAAGGGTGAGAAGGTTGAGTGGACGGCTGAGAGGCTGAGGCCAATAACGATCAAGGCCAGAGTGGTTGATGCCGTGAGGGAGCCGGGGTTCAGGATTAAGACGGGTCTGGTGGCACACGCCATCAGGACATTTATAAGGCTCAGAAGAACTCTTAACCTCTCGCTCTTTCTCTACAGACCTGAATACCTGCTTTACATAACTGTACCGGCCTCTATCATCCTGATCGCTCTTGGGTTTAACAGGCTGAGGTACGAAACGATTCTGGTCGGTCTTTTTGCCATCAACGCATTTCCGTACACCATTGCCAACGAAATCCGGAGTTTCAGAGTTAAGAGACTGGAAAATGAGCTGCCCGAGTTCCTGAAGCAGCTGGCAAGCCTGAATGAAAGCGGTCTGACGATAGTTGCTGCCCTCAGAGTCCTCTCGACAACGAACCTGGGTGCGCTTACGAGCGAGGTGATAAACATAAGGAAGGACATCGAGTGGGGAAGGCTTGTTACAGAGGCCTTGCAGAGGTTCGAAGCCCGCGTAGGCAGTGCAGTGGTGTCTAAGGTTGTTTCAATCCTCATCAAGGCTCTTGAGTCGACTGACAACATAAAGGCTGCCCTTTTCACAGCTGCAACGGATGCTGAGATGTACTTAGAGTTCAGGAAGAGGATGAGCAACGAGATGTTTGTGTACACTGTCATAATCTACATGACCTTCGCAGTCTTCCTCTTCACCATCGTCGTTCTCTCAAAGAATTTCATCAACATATTTGCGAGGATTGAAACGCCCCAGTCGTTTACCGGGGCGAGCTTCACCCTTCCAGACGTGGAGATGCTAACAAGGCTGTTCTACCACACTACCCTTCTCAATGGATTCTTCAGCGGTCTTGTAGCTGGAGTTATGGGAAGCGGGAGCGTCAGGGCTGGAATAAAGCACTCCCTGCTCATGGTTGTTGTTTCTTTAATCGTGTTTCATTATTTCCTGGGGGTGAGTTTATGAGGGATCAGGGGGTTTCACCCCTTATCGGGATGATTCTCGGTTTGGGCATCATTGTTGGGTTTATCGGGATTGTGCAGAACTTTTTTGTGCCGGAGTGGGTGAAGGCTGAGGAGTGGGATCATTATGAGAAGGTTTCATCGGAATTCTCGTATCTCACCAAGGTAGTTGCCCTGTCTTCAAGCACAGGCAGTCCCAACACAGCTACAATTGACATGGGAGTCGAACACTCGAGCTATCCGTTCCTGCTGACCCCGCCCGACACTGCAAGCTTTATTAAAACAGAGAAGTTGCATATCAACGTTACGTATTATGAAGTGTACCCCAACGGAACCGTTGCCCCTAAACCCAAAACACTGTTGTTAAACACCTCAGCCATTATCCTCAAACCCGATTACGTCTATCTTGACGATGTAGAATTCATCTATGAGCACGGCTACGCCTTCAAGAGGTACAGGAACGCCAATGTGACGTTAACTGATCAAAACATGATCACAGGCGATACCGTGAACATATACATCATCAACACCACCTTTGATTCTCTTGCCACAACCCAGCCTCTGAACCTGGTTTTCTCACCGCTCTCCTATGGAGGGGTTATCAGCGTTGCCAATGCCACGATCAGGTTTGAGTCCCTAAATCCGGGCTACTGGGAAAGTATAGGGGCAAATGTTAACGGCAGTGTTGTTCAGATTAACGTTACAAATGCCCGCCTGAGAATTGCGACAATTTTGGTTTCTTCGGGTGGGGGCAGTACCATGGCCACATCCGACATATCTCCAAAACTGACCGAACTTCTGCCCCGATCCTCACGACTCAATCTAATGGTGGGTGAGACCGAGAAGGTTGAGGTGATGGCGAGGGACCAGTTTGGCAATCCAGTTACCGGTGTAACGATTAATGCATCTGTCTCGGGAGATATAGGGAATTTTGATGGGAGTTCTGCGACTTCGGAAAGAACAGATGCAAACGGGGTTGCAACGTTTTATTTCACGGCAACGAAGGATGGGTTTGGGACGATAAGCTTCGAAGCTACCGGAGTATCTCCTGTGTCAATTCAAGTAGAGGTGAGTAGGATATCCTCGGAGGAGGAGACAACCTGGAACCCGGTTACAAACAATCAGGCGACAATAGCCCGTGCACAGGATGTGTGGACTGGAATTTACGGTGCCAGCCAGATTATATTGAAAAACGGAAGAAGTTATGAGAATGACCCAGAATTGGAGTTTGTAATATATAACAGTACAACGGCGTATAAATTTAAAGTTAAGCCGAATAAAAGTGAGGAAAATATTGAGATTTCTATGCCAGATATAAACAAAGATAAAAAAGAAGATGACAAATGGACACTCAAAGAACCTGCTAAGGACAATATTTTCACGAGCACTGGAACAGATTTGCTTGACTCTAGCAATTACGAAAAAGGACATGGAAGGATGCATGGAGGAAACGACCTGTCTTACAAATTACAAATAATTAAGGCTTTCCTATCAAACGCTACACCTTCAGATCCGGTAAACTTGGCAGTTCAGAAAATTAAAGGATGGGTAGTGGATATACAGATAATCTAAAACAAACGAGTTCAACCATTCACCTGCACGAAGC
>CAZHKD010000037.1:0-10293 GCA_964533255.1 uncultured archaeon
AAGATGCAGTTTGACTCCAGGAACCTGCTGAAAATCTACATGACAGATGACCAGATTCAGCTCGTTGACAGGACAACGACGACGGATGAATTCATCCCTTCGGGAGTAGAGGTTGCTTTCGGCACGTACACAATCGGGACTGGTTTAACGACCAGGGTAGACGGAAGGCTTGTTGCTAAGAGGATTGTGGCAGATGGAAGGCTTGTTGTTAATGGTAGAGTGGAGGGGTTTGAATGAGTATAATAGTTGAGGGAAACACAATAAAGCTAACCTTCACGGCTGGAGCTGCAATAACGGCTGGGCAGGTTGTGTACCTCAGCGGACCCAACCAGGTCAGCCCGGCCACTGAAGCAAATGCAGGCCAGGTTATAGGTGTGGCAGAGAATAATGCAGCTGCCGGCCAGAGCGTTGAGGTGATAGTTTTCGGGATTGCTACTGTCGTTGCTGATGGCCCAATCAACCCAGGTGACAGGGTCAGGGCAGCCCCGACGGCAGGGAGAGTCGTTGCGGAGAACAACGCATACATCCCGGTCACAGCAGGTGTTACAGCTCTTACGGCTGATTTGGGACACGACAACACGACGGGAGACCTTCAGACAACCGCAGCGTCATCGGTTGGTGTTAAGCTACCTGAGCACGGCAGGATAATAGGCATAGCCCTGGGCTCGGCAGCAGCAGCCGGTGACAGTCTGAACATATTGGTGTGCAAGATGTGACCATGAGGTGGAAAATACTTGAAAATGACGGGAATGCGTACATAGCTCCGGACAGCTTCCCCAACTGCATTTTCTGCGGTACTCAGCTCGTTCTCCACGACTTCTATGCCCGCTACTCAACTCTTCACGATTTTTACCACTGCGACGTTCATCTCAAGTGCCCCAGCTGCTCCTGGTACGTCACCTTCGGCGTTCCGATAACCAGGGAAGAGTTCGAGAAGCTCAGCAAATCGAAGTACCACGGCAGAATCCTAAAGGACGAGCTCCTCGACCTGGGCTTTGACGTTGTTAGGAAGAGGCTTGAGAGCTGGGGGTACTGGTGATGGCCATCGGTGCAAAGAAGCTCGACCAGGTCATTGTGGAAAGAGCAGTTGAAAACGCACTGGATGAATTCAAACCGTTCAGGCTCAAAATAAAGGAGGAAAAAGGATTTTCAGCATCTAAAAGGGCAAATGGTGTAGCAAGCGGGTCATCGGTCAAGATGCGAATTGAAAACCCTATCGGTAGCGGTAAAACGCTGTACATCGTGGTGGTCGAGTGTGTGAGCTCAGGTCTTGCAGACATAGACGTATACGACGGGGGGACTCTAACAGGATCGGCAGCAGTTACACCGAAGAACCTCAAGAAGGGAAGTAAAAGAACGTCGGTTGCGAATGTTCAGTGGGGAGGTACTGAGGATCTGACGAATGCAGAGCTTGCACATGAGACAGTCAACCCAGGTGGCACTCTTGTGAGAGCGATTGGAGCCATGTCTGAGGTTGGAGAGCTGGTAGAAATGCCAGAAGGAACCAGCATACTGGTTATAATGACAAATCAGGCCGGCACTGGAGCGAATATGAGTATAAGAGGTTTGTGGTGGGAGGAGTAATTATGGTGTATGCTCAAGTTACGATCACGTCTCCATCCAAATCGAAGATCACGGCAACTGTTCCGTATGATTTTCAAGTTGCAGGCTATGTTAAGAGAAGCGATAATGGACAGCCTCTCGTCAATGCAAAGGTGGAAATAGACTTTAATGGGAAAACAGCTACCGTATACACTAATTCATCGGGCTACTTCTCAAAAACGTTCAGGGTTACGGAGTACGGAGGATATTACCTGAACGTAATAGCCACTCCAGCCGAGCCGGATGTGAAAAGAAGCGGAGTGTACATGGACATATCTATATGGGACCCGGAACCGCTACCACCAGGAAACTACTACTGGGTAGGCCTCAGAATGCTTGTCAATGGCGTTGAGGTTGAGGATTATTCAGACATTTACAGCGGTGATCAGGTGGTCATCGAAGGCAAGCTTTACAGGGATGGCCAGCCGGTTCCTGGAGCCTGGATAAGCATGGGCTTTATCGTAGGCACTATACCACGTGTGCACGCCAAAACAGATTCAAAGGGCTACTTTAAGTTTGTAACTACAGCTCCTGACTGGTCAGCTTACTATCTGTGCAACGAGAGGCTGAGATACGCTTACATAGTTGCAGAACCGACAACAGATGGTTATCCTGCTGCGACGTGGGAGTTCATGGCTGTCGCAAGGTGCCGGGAACAGCCAAATCCCGTTTTTAAAGATGCCTGGATTGAAGTTGGTGGCACCAGGTACAACGCCGGGAGCACAATTGAGGTAGAGCCAGGGACCACCATGTACGCCAAAGCTGTAATAGTCAACCAGGGTGTAAGCGGTCAGATAACCTTCATGGTGTACGATGCTAAGAAGGGTGATTATGTTAAGAAAACGACCAAAACGCTATCGAAGGGGCAGGAGTGGCAGCCTGTTTTAAGCCTCAGCCCGCAGTCCGATGCCGATTACGAGCTGCATGTTGCGTACACGTCGGCAGATGGCAGTCTAATCGTTACTGATGAGGCAGGTTGCCAGGATATGGTTTATTTTCCCAGAAGAGGTATTTTTAAAAAGATAAGAGACAACTAAATATGGTGGTGGGGTATGACGTTTTATGTAAGAATAAAGGCACCACAACTGCCGAAACCGGTGCTGATAACAGACAGGTGCTTTCTAACATACGGAGCAACGACACTTAATGCGGGAGGAACTCTTCAAGTCGATAAAGGTGCAACAGTTGGAGCAAATTACGGGGTCCGGAACGACGGAGGGGCTGGAAAAGTAGCGGTGCAGTTGTGGGACACAAAGAACAATAAAGAAGTTCTAAGAAAAGAGTTTAACATGTCTGCCGGCGAACAGAGAATTGAATCTTTGGGAACATTTACTGTGAACACGGATATGGATCTCGTTTTCTATGCATACTACTGGGATGGGTCGAGGTGGGTGCAGGCAGACAAATATGGTACCCCAGGAGTTACACAAGATCTTAAAGGATTTAGGGGGTACCTATGAGCCCCGCAGCTCCGAAATTCGACAGGAATAACACGTACCTTTACTATTACGAGTACATAGAGGAGGTTAGATATTACGCTGAACAGACTCTCAACGTCCCATCTGGCACAAAGATTTACGCCCACTTCAAGGTGGACAATCAGGCAGAAACGGGAAAAATAGGAGTGCAGCTCTGGGACTTCAAGAACAATGAGGGTTTGCTGTGGAAGACGTACACTCTGGGAACGCTCAGCAGCATCGAAGATGACCTCGGCAGCTTCACGGCAGATAAAGATAGAGATCTGGCTTTCATAGTGTACAGCTGGGACGGCTCAAACTGGATTCAGGCAGATACGTTAGGTTGTTAGGAGGTGGAGTATGACGTTTTATATAAGGCTGGCAGCAGCCCCCCCAACGCTTCCACCTGAGGCGACACACTATATGGTCTTGAAGCTCAGAGCTCTCCCCTTCGCAAACTGGGATGGTCTTGAAGCAGCTCTGAGCTCGATAGTAACCCAAGCATTCACTAAGGCTGTAAATCTCTTCGGTAGTGCAATGGGATGGCAAATAGTGGGAACACCGGTTCTTTTCAGAGAGGGCCAGGAGTCACCAGCTGGGGTAGTCCCATCAGGAGAGGGCTGGGTAGTGATCTATCTAAAGAAAACCGGTTCTCCAATCAGCTTCCTCGCTGCGTGGGCTATCTTCATAGTCGTGGGAATAGCAATATATGGCTTCGTGCTTTATGCGTGGAGCCTGTATGAGGCTGCGACGGCAAAGAGAATAGAGGCTGAGACCCAGAGAGAAGTTCTTGATAACATCGAGCAGCTTTACAACCAGGGTGCAATAAGTGAGGAGGAATACAAGAAGATCCTGAGCAACTATGAACAAGCAAAACCAAAGACAATCTTCCAGATTCTTGCAGAATTATTGGGAATCCCAGAAGAACAAGCAAGGTTGCTCGTTATGGGATTTGTAGGGCTGATAGTGTTTGCGATAATAGTTTCGCTGCTTAAGTGAGGTGATAGCGTGAGTGTTATAGACGACTTCCTGAACCCGATTGCAGGTCTGTTCGCAACGCTGACAGGAGCTCCGAAGGAACAGGTACTTGAGGTACTCAAAGGCATAATCTACCTGATAGGCTTGATCATAGCACTTGTAATCGGCTGGAGGATATTCAGGTGGATTAGCGGGGGTAGGAAGTGACGGACAAGATCCTGGGCGTGTGGACGCAGGAAGAGTTCAAGGACGTTATCGTGTACGCCGTAGTTGTCGCCATCTTCTCATTCTTCGGAACGGTCTTTTTTCAGTGGATCAGCAAGTACCTTAAGGAGACATGAGACATAATTTGGTCGTAACTTTTTTATCCTCTGGAGTTTATTACCGGTTATTGGTAATGGAGGTGATGGTGTGTGCCAACATATAGGCAATATAAGAAAATGATTGAGAGGAATAAAGGCAGCGAGTTCATGCTTAGAAGGCTTGAAGATGACATTGTAGCTTCATATAGAGTTGGAACAATAACACTCGAAGAGAGGAACGACTTATTGGATTTAATAAGGAAATATCTGGAAGAAATAGGAGCTAAAGTAGAATTTAGACTGGTTACTTTTACTTCACCAGAAGATGTAATACGTAACATAAAGAGCCAGTGGTTCAAAAACATAAAGGGAGAATGGAGGACTCCTACAGCTTATAGCTTATTTGGGCATGAAATAGATCCAATTGTTAGGCCGACGAATGGTCAGTGGAGAGCAATAGTCATTGTTGATGGAGTCGAAAAAGATCTGGGAGTTTATTCTGACCAGTTTAGTGCAATGGACAAAATTTATGAGTGGATTAGAGATTTCTGGCACAGCTACGAAAAAGGGTACAAAGGACATTCCAGCCACTCCGAATGTGACAGCTGCGGTGTGGAGTGCCTCAGAAAGCACGAGATGGAAGCTCTAACGAATCCTGGAAAGACCGACATATTCGGCAGGCTCATCAGAGAGAGGCTGTATGAGAAGGGAATAGTTGAGGCTGTGGACTGGGCTGAGAATGTGGCTGACTGGATAGAGTGTTGCAGAGAGGCCGGTGGCGTGCCGATGTTCGTTACCAGGTATGCCGGTCAGAGATTCAAAGACCCGAAGCACCCAGGAAAGTATCTCGTCCTCGGAAAGTGCTATGCTCCGGAGAAGCCCTGCCCGTCCATGTGGTTCAACAACGTCCCTGAGGAGGATGTTGAGAAGCTGGAGAGGGATTAGCCATGTGCACCCAGTGTCCGAATTACTCTTTTACAGTCATTCAGCTTTGGGATGGCTCAACTGTAAGCGTGTGTGCTGTTTGTTATTATAACAACCGGAGGGTTGGTTAACAATGAAAAAGGGTGTCATGCTTAAAACGGTGGAAGTTGTAAGCTGCAAGTGGCATGGCACGATTCCGATAAGCATGTGCATGAGCTGTCCTTACTTTGGAGGGTACAAGGGCTTCAAGGTCATAGAGTGCAAGAGGGGTTAGCCGTGAGGAGGGATGTATGATGGATCTTGAGGACTGGGATATTGAGACTTTTGAGGAGTGCTCCTATTTTCAAATGTACGGAGAACACGACTGGAACGAACCTGTAAAGCTCGGAGAGGTGCAGGGTGTCGAGCTCTGGATGAGGAAATGTAAAGTTTGTGGAGAGATGGAGCAAGAAGTGCTTTTCGAGGAGTTCTGGGAAAACGAATACGTTTATGTCCTTGATAAGAAGTACAGAGCAAAGAAGAGCTGGGGCAACATCTGTACGTGCTCTGAGTGTGGTAAGGTAATATTCGACGTTCCTCTGATTCTCTGGAGGACTGATCACCCGTACATGGCCGTAACATTCCACGTGGAATGTGCCAGGAAAATAGGCCTTCTGGACCTTGCAGGGGTGAAGGAGTAATGGATGTCATAATGTCTCTGATATTGATTTATATCCTGATCGCAATTATCCTTGCCTTCTACCTATTCCAGTCGTTACCTCTGAAATACAAACTCATCTTCGGATTTGGGTGGCCAGTACTGCTTATTGTTGGTTTTATAGGGTACCTTAAAATCATCCTAAAGGAGGAGGAATGAAGCTTGATATGCTTATACACGGTCTGGTGGTTGATACTACTTCTTACAGCTTTATCATTTGCCTCAGGAATTGTAGTAGGTAAGTTGTGGGGGTGATTGTGTTGGACTGGCTTATTGAGAAGTACAAGAAGTTAAAGGAGAAGGTTACAGGGAGCGACTACCCGACCTACGATGAGTACTTCAACCTCATCTACGCATATAAAGACGACAGCGAAGCTCTTTACGACCTTGCGGAGGAGATAAGAGCCAACCCGAACCTGACTGAGGACGAGAAGGAGAGGCTCTGGGAGCTTATAGACAAAGAAATCAAGCTGAGGTGATAAAATGGCAACGTTTGAGGAGTTTGTTAAAAGAATAGAGAGAGCTGGCACCATCGATTTGCTTTCTCAGATTGAGACTGAGATAAGGGAATCCGACCTTTCCGAGAGTGAGAAGAAAACCCTGATAAGCATACACATTGGCAGAAAGAGGAAGGAGCTTGCGGGAGAGAAGGAGATTTATGAGAGTCAGGTAATGGCAACGCTAAAAACACTGGATGTTACGGATGACCTCAGGGGTGTTCTCGAAGATTACTGGCTGGTCTTTGCGGAGCACAACTATTCGTCCTATACGACGCTGAGGAAAAACGTGCTGCCGTACATCAGGGACTTCGTTCAGTTTCTAAGGGATAGAAAGGGTAAGACCCTCGAAATAAGCGACTTCGACCTGACGAAGCTGAAGAGCACGACGGTTCTCAGGTTTCTAACAAGTCGTACAAAATCAGAGTACGTTCAACGAAGCATATGGAGCTTCATAAACGTGTTCTTAACATGGTTAGTACGTGAGGGGCATGTAGACAAGGTTCCGTATTTAAAAATAAAGAAACCCGAAAAAACGCCTGAAAGAAAGGGTCAAGTTAGAAATGTTGATCAACTTGAAAAGATTTTTACAGCACTATCGATGCCAACTCCAAAGGTTGAGAAGTGGCGATTACCATTATTCAGGTATTTTGGACTTGTAAATCTTCAATGTGGGCAGAGGCCAGAGCATCTTTTAGCTCTAAGAGTCATGGATCTCGTAGATAAGGTAGAGCACGTAGAAGGCGTATACGGTTATGAGTTCGTTAAGATTCCATTTAAAGATGATGTTGTTCTGAGAGAGAAAAAAAGGAGAGGGGAGACTATATCAAGGAAGAGACCTGCCGAGTACATCTATATACATAAAGAGTTAAGAGATGAGCTATACAACTACTGCGTCAATGAAATGGGATGGGATGACGACGATCCGGTTTTCCCGATTCCACTGAGAACACTTCAGAGAAGAGCTGAAACTGTTGCCAGCACAACGGGCATCAAGGACTTCAGCCTTTACGATTTTCGTGAAACGTGGGCATCAGTGGTGTATAGGGCAAGTGGCAATGATATAAATCTTGTTGTGGATCTGGGTGGCTGGAGAGCTGCTGATGTTCCTGTATCAACATACATAGAAGTTATGGCTCCTCAAGATGCAATTGAGGTCATAAGGAAGTTTAGAATATTTCTACCAAAAGAACTTGAGGAGACAATAGAAAGGATTACTGAGGGTCGAAAAGTTACAGTCACTCCTGAGGACGTCGAGGAGGAGAGGAAGAGGGTTGAAAAACTTGAAAAACTTGTTGAGCAGCTCATGAAGAGGATTGAAGAACTGGAGAAAAAGGGGTGATATATAAAATATGAACTCCGCTGAACTGGAGTGGAAAGAACTCCGGAAAAGGAGGATTGAGCTGGAAAGGAAGGTAGAAGAGCTTCTTAGGAGGATAGAGGAGCTTGAGAACAGGAGAAACAGGGGATAAGGGGTTATCCCGCCCCGGTAGGCTTCACGCATCTTTCCTTTAAACTGTCGTAAAATCAACAGATTAATTGGATAAAACGACTATTTTATGGCAGTTTAACAATATAAGGCTTTTCTTTTTTTGAAAAAATTTTTTAAAAAATTTTAAGTTTTTTAATTTTTTTAAAAAAACAATTTTCGAAAACTATATATACCCCTTATCGGTATATTATACCATATGTCGGTGGAGGCAGAAGTTTTGAGTGTAGAGAGAATAGAGACACCCACAGAACAGAAAAGCATGGAACAGCTTTTTTGGGAATTTTGCATGGAGAAGATAGAGAGATACAAGGCTAACGGTTGGCCCGTTGGTGAGCCCGCATCAATAGAAGAAATAATAAGGGATTACAATGTCGGAAGAGATAGCTATTACGGACCAAACATAAACTGGCTAACTGATTTTCTTAAGGAAAACGGTTTTTACTGGCAATTGCCACCGTTGAAGAGAAGAAACAACTTTTCCACCGTTTTTAACTACTTTTATAGCAAAGAGAGAGATATCTACACAAAAGGAAACAACATAAGCTTTGAAGAGGGTACCCTATACTCCTATGGTTGGTGGAAACTGGCAGTTAGGGCCAAAAACTGCTTTGTGATCAATGCGGATAGATACACCGTTACAACTAATCAGCACCAAGGATTAGCAATTTCCTTAAGCCCAAAAGACACTCCACAAATACCATTTTCAGCTTTGGAGGCTGCAAATATTCCACCGGAAGAAATTGAGCTTATTCAGAAAACTGAAGATACATGGGAAAAGAGGACTGTTAGAGACAAAAAGACCGGTGAGCTTAAGACCATAGAGATACACCATTTAGGGGCCACATTGTTCAGGTATGATGGAAGATATTTCTTGAGCTCATTAGACCATTCATCAAGAAGGCTACCGTACTTTTTGGTTGAATTGCCGGAAGAGGCCCAGACCGTTGAGGAAGCATTTTTCATAATTTCCGGATTGAGCAAAGATGAATATGAGAGATATCAAGCTGGAGAGATCAAGAGACAAGGGGAATTTTTCTTTATCCCAATTGGAGACACAAGAACACTAAAAACCATGTTCTCATGGGTGCAAAAGCTGGAGATTGAAAAGCATGTAGATCTGGCTGAAGTGTTTAGGCCCGGCCATGCTGGAAACTTCCATATTGCCACCGAATTAGTCCGGATTTTGGGCGGGATTTTCGTTAGGGGAACAGTTAGACATTACACAAGAGTTAACGGGATTTATAGGGGTCCCGGTGAGCACAAAATGCTAAGGTTGGGGAAGATCTGGCACATGGTAAAAATGAACAATGTAGTTAACTCATGGACGGCCACCGGTGGAGTTGATTAAACAATTTATATTTTTTTGGGTGATTAAAATGATGGTGAGAATTAGGGTTATAATAACCGGATTGATGAAGAGACCAAAAACCCTTATCGATCAGGTATTGCCAATTGATGAAGTTTTGGCCAGATATCTATATCCCGAATACACCGATTACTACATGAAAAAGCTTAAGGAAAACGGTTTTGTCGGTGAATGCATAGGCCACAACAAATATATTCTGATAAACACCGTAAACTGATTTTTTATTTTATTTTTATTTTATTTAGCAATTCTTATTTTCCGGTAACTAATACTCCATTTAAAATGTACTATTTTGGGTGGCCCATTTTAGGTAGTTTACCCAAAGTTATATATACCCCTTATCGGTATATTATACCAAAAAACGGAGGTGATAGCATGGAGGCCGTATTTGAATTTGAGAAGGAAACTCCTAATACCGTGAGATATCGGGAAATTGAGGAAGATGAGCCGGCCAAAGTGGGGACCATATACGTCAAAAAGTGGGTTCTGAAGAAACTGGCCGGTAACGGGAAATTCCCAAAGAGGATAAAAATAACAATTGAAGTTGTTCAGGGGTGAAGGTGATGAGTGAAGTTAGAAAAGTTAGAGAAGTCAAGGTTAAGGCGTACAATTACCCCCACTGTCCCGAGTGTGGAGACCTAATGACGAGCAACCTATCGACAAGAATGACCACAGTGTTGGAAGTGCCATACCACTGCTGGAATTGTGCTGCAAACTACTTTGACGCAAAATTTAAACCACTGTTCAAAGTAAACTTTGATGGTCTTGAATACAAGGCCAGAAAAGTTATAATCGAAACAGCTGATGGTCGTGAAATAGTTATTGAGCCAAAAATTTAATTTTTTTAAATTATAATTTTAATGGAGGGTGAGTTATGGAGGAGCTTAAGATTGAGGTTCTGGACGTTAAGGGGAAGTGGGTCATTGTAAAGATCGGGAGGCTCAGGAAACCCAGAGAGCTTATCGCATTCATGGACGA
>CAZHKD010000037.1:10393-12379 GCA_964533255.1 uncultured archaeon
GGAGGGTGAAAAATGGCTGAATGTAAGCATTACTGGATTGACGCCCAGGAAGTAAGCAACGCAGCCATATTCTGGTACTTCGATGTCTGTACCAGGTGTGGAATTCTGAGGATAAAACCGCAGCTGCTGAAGGAATCCAGGAGGGAGTGATATGATCTGGCTGATTCAGACCGGAAAATTCGGAAAGGTCCATGTTCAGGACCTGCTCGACCTGGCCGAGTACAGCTGCATAAAGGTGCCTATTGACAAAACTGAGCCCGAAGAAGTTTTCAGGGAGTTAAACCTGAATTACAGACTTCTAAGGGAGCTAATGATCACACCCATGACTGCCGGAGACTTCTACATCTATTTTGACAGAGAAAGCCAGGAGTATGTGATCATGGCGTGCCGGCCTGTTGGATGGGAGGAAATCGGAAGGATGGGGGTGATCTGATGGTTCAGGTTTTTGAAGTTACCTATAAGCTTGAGGGGCAGGTAAAAATCAAGAGTCTAAAGTGGCTTGAAGCTGAAAAGCTGATCAGAAAGATTCTGGGAGTTTCTAAAGATCAGTACGGTAAAGATTCAATCAAAATAGACCTGGGGACTCACTACAAAATGTACCTTGAAGTTACAAGAGTAACTGCGGGATACGATGGGTTCGTGATTTTCCTCTCAGCTCTGAAGGAAGACATTGATTATTTCGAGGAAAAGAAAGGCTGCAAATTCGAGGAATTCCTTAAGAATCTTGAAAAGCGGTTAGTCCAAGATTTAGAGAAGATGGATGAGCTAAACTACATGTACAATCTCCTCAATGAGGTGAAAGGTGAATGCGACTGGAAACCCTCAGAGAGATTCTAATCTCAAAGCCAGAGTACATAAACATCATCCAGCGGATCATTGAAGCTGAGGAAAAGCACGACAAGAACGACCCCTGGCTTGATCTTTCACCTACTGGCAGAGGCTTCAAGGCTGAGGAGGCTGGAATTGGCTGGGGTCACATAAGCTACCTGATCTCAAAAGGTATCATCACACGCTTTGGCTCCAGGAAGGCCAAACGCTACACTCTTCTTTTTGAGCATGATGAGGTTAAGGAGCTGTTATCAAAGCTTCTCACAATAGAAGATCCCGCTCTGACCGTTAACGAAGTTGAGCCCGGGGAGCTTGATATCCCTAACGACATCTTTGAGTGCATCATCGGCCACGATAAAATCAAAAAGCTGTTCATTCGCTCTTTGAAGTCAGAGAAACCAGTCCATATCCTTCTGGTTGGTGCTGAAGGTGTGGCCAAAACCCTCTTTCTCATGGAGGTTGCCAGGTTGCAGGGTGCTAAGTACTATAGCGGTGGAGGACAGATAACCAAGGCCGGCCTGGCCGAGATGCTGTTCGAAGTGAGGCCCAAGTTCTTGTTAATAGATGAGCTCGATGAAGTGAAGCCTGCCGATCTATCGATTTTGCTCAGCCTCATGGAGACTGGCAGAGTTACCAGGTTGAAACACAAGACCGATGAAACCCTCATCCTGGACACAAAGGTTTATGCTGCATTGAACCCCTGGGACGTCGCCAAACTTCCGAGGGATCTCCTGGACCGGTTTCTGAAAATCCCAGTTAAACCGTACACTGAAGCGGAATTCCTGGAAGTCGTTACAAAGCTCCTGACTACCAGGGAAGGATGCGATGAAGATCTTGCGAAGTACATAGCCGACTCACTACTCAAAATCGGAAAGAGGAGCGTCAGAGACGCTATAAAGATTGCCCGGCTCTCAGAGACTAAAGAGGACGTCGATGAGATAATTGAAATGATGGGGTATGAGGGTTAGTTACAGGATCGTCAAACAGCCTCACAACAGGAAGCTGATGGTGATCGTCACCTGTCCAAGATGTGGCGAGGAGGGGAACCTGACCATTTATCGAAGAGGAAAAAGACTGAGAATCGTCCACGACTACAAAACAGGAAAGGGCTGCTACGTCGGAAGACTACATCCTTCTTTTGAATTTTTGGCCGAATTG
>CAZHKD010000037.1:12479-14164 GCA_964533255.1 uncultured archaeon
TGCAGGCCTGAGAGCTTCGGGCAGATAAATGGATGGATGAGTGATGAGTACATAGTGGTCGCTGCAAGGGGTCACCTGCTTAATGCATGGCTCAGGGGGCTTAACAAGACACTTCCGGCAACCGAAATCTACTGGAGGCCAACACCTCAGACCAAGGAAGTTCTCAACGGAATAAATCAGGTTTTCTCAGAGCACGTTAAGGACATTGACCATGTTATAATAGCGACGGACAATGACCGAGAAGGAGAGGTTATCGGAGAGAGGATCTATGCGTACCTGGTTGATGACCTGGACAAGATCCACCTCCCAATCCAGAGATGGTACTTCTCGGCCCTGATTGAGTCAGAGCTGCAAAAGGGATTCGACAACATCAGTCTGATGGATGAGGCTCAGCTGGCCCAGGGCCATGCCAGGAACATAGCGGACACGATTATAGGCCTTAATTTAACAAAGGCTCTGACTAAGATATTCAAGGCAAACTTTTCCGGTCTTACCCAGGGCATAAGCCTCGGAAGGGTACAGTCTCCTCTCCTGGCATACATCAACAGGTCTACCGGGATAGAGATAAGGAAGAAAGCTCACGTGCAAACAAACGATTACAAGGAGGAGGATTGCTACATTGATTTTGGAGACTTCCAGGTCCCGGTCTCACGTGCTCATGTCGAAGGAAAAGACGAGGTTGAATTACTGGAATTCAAAGAGGAATTGGAGGTTAAAAAGCAGGCAAGGAAGTTCCCCAACACCGACGATGTGATATCTGAGCTGCCTTTCAATCCCGAAACGACGATGAGCATTATGGAAGGCCTGTACCTCCAGGGCTACATAACATATCCCAGGACGAAGTCAAATTACGTCCCTATCGACTTCGCTGAAAAGCTTGAGGAGGCTCTGAAGCTGCATGCCGGAATGCGTGACACTTTCAACATCAGCCACATGGTTAGAGTGCCGAAGGATGAGCGGAAGATGGCTATCGTCCCAACACCTGAAGGCGTTGAGGCTTATAATAAAACAGGGCTGAGCAGTGCTGAGAGAATCGTCCTGGGTTGGATTATAGCGAGGGCCATTAAGGGCTTCGCTCCACCGCTGAGGTTCAAGAACAAGATAGCTATCTTCAATGGATTTCAGATGAAGTGGAGCAGTGAATGCGAGAACCCAGAGGATGCCGTTACCTTTGTCTCCAGGAGCAACTATCCTGATGTATCCCCAGGGAAGTATAAAGTTCTCAGAATAAAGCATGTGAAGGAGCAGATGTACATAAGCGAAGGATACGACGTCTCAATTCGCCACTACAACCAGCATGAGCTTGTAGACTGGTTGAAGTGGCACAACCTGGGAACAGAGGCCACCAGGTACCAGTATCCCTCACTGCTTCAGCAGAGGAGTTACGTAAACGCTGAGAACGTCCCGACAAAGCTCGGAAACCTGGTTGCGAAGATAATAGACTCGATAGGTCTCGATGAGTACTTGACGGCTGACATGGAGGAGAGAATAGAGAGAATAGAGAGACTCGAGGACCTCGAGCCATTCACGGAGTACATAATAGAGATTACCAGGGATTACCTGGCAATGCTCGAAAGCAACTCCTGGAAAATAGAGGTGAGATGTCCGAAAGACCACGTTGCCGAGCTCAGAAACACCAGGTACGGGCTGCTTATCCACTGTAAGGAGTGTGGAAAGTTTTACCC
>CAZHKD010000038.1:0-14111 GCA_964533255.1 uncultured archaeon
AGCTCTTTCTTCCTGTAAAGCTTTCTGGCCCTCTCCAAAAAGTTCTGCAGGGTTAGGGGATACTCCATCATCTTATTCACCTGCCTGCAATTTTATAATTAAAATTATTAAAAGTTTGCGCCCCAGAGGGCTGTGAGCGATTTAAAGCCAGTCCATCAGCAAATTCCGTTTTTCAGGAGGTCTTCGTATGCTCTGACGTTTCTATCCGTAAGGGAGTAATTCACGCTCTTGTATTCCCTAATGCTGTCTATATCTATGGTTGCCATAACCAGCTCTTCTTTCGTTTCGTCTTCATACTTTGCCAGAATCCCTTCATGGGATACTATTACGCTTCTGCCCACGGTCTCCTCGCCGAGGAATGTGTAGCCAACTCCACCGGCTTTTATTATGCCGTATGCATTGTCAAAAGACCTGGTGAAGTACAGACAGTACCTCAGACTGGCTGAGGGGAGCTCAGAGTGTTTGAACGACACAACGGGGTTCAGGACGATTTCTGCACCTTTCAAAGCTGCAACTCTGCAAATCTCCGGATAAAGGATGTCTGCGCAGATGAGTCCAGCAACTTTAACCCCTCTCACCTCGAAAATCTTCAGCTCCTTCCCACATTCAATGCCAAGCTCCCGCTCACTCCTGGTGGGATGCAGCTTTTCCTGCACCCCAACGAGCTCTCCCCTGTCGAATATGTGCAGGGAATTGAGGTACCCCTTACCGCTTGCCGACTCCATCAGAGCATTGCCCGCAACGACCATGGAGTACTCCCTGCTGACCTTTTCCAGCCAGTCTATTGTCCTGAACGAGGTCTCCAGGCTTGTGTCTCCAACCCTGTATGAAAAGTACTCCGGCAGGAGCGCAATCTCGCATCCCTCATCACTGGCTTTTGAGATCAGCTTTTCGGCACTTTCGAAGCTATTTTGCGTTCCGCAGGAACACTGGATGGCAGCGACCTTGACCCTCATTGCTGCAAAAGGTGTCGGAGGTAGTATTTAACATATTCTTTGGCAACAAGATTTTACCATAAAAAGGTAGAAAGAATCGAAGATCCAGAAATTCACGTAACTCTTTCTACTTTGGCATCCCTCACATGCTCACCGCTCTCTGGCGTCCCTGAATAGATCCGTACAATCGCCGGCAGAGCAATTATCAAATACGCAGCATGGACGATCAACCTGAGCCATTCTGCTTTCACCGTGTATCCAAAGAGCACTGCGAAAACGCTCCCGATGATTCCATTGTGGTGGAACGGCGAGCTCTCATCTATTCCGAGGTCATATGCCGGACTGGCCAGCCATCCAAGTTCTATGTCCTTCTCCTCAGCGTACTCGATGAGTTCGTGGACACCGTAGCCAGCCAGGCCACCTGCAATCAAAATCAGCAGTACGCTGGAGTAGTAGAAGAACTTCTTCAGGTCGAAGCGCATCCCCGCTTCGGAGATGCCGTACGAAATGGCGAGTGCCAGACCAATCCCCGTCACTGCTCCAACGGCCGTTCCAACTGCATCTCTCGCAGCAAAGGGGATCAGGAAGAGGATTGTTTCAATGACCTCCCTTACCACAAACACAAAGGCTGCCGCAGCAATTGCCAGAGACCCTCTGCTGGACTCCACTTTCCTCTCGATCTCTCCCTTGATCTCCTTACCCTTTGTGGCCATCCAGTAAACCATGTACGTGAGCACTGCAACCGCCAGGAGCGATGCGGCCCCTTCGAAGAGCTCCTTGCTGCCCTCCCCAAGCTCACCGTATACCACCATCACCGTAACGGCTATGATGCCACCTGCTACCAGCGCTGCAACCACTCCGTATATGGCACTTTTCACGAACTGCTCCCTTCCGGTCTTTTTAAGGTATGCCACCAGTATGGTAACCAGCAATAGCGCTTCCAGCGCCTCTCTGAAGGTGATAACCAGCTGTCCTATCATGCCTAGCACCGTTAAGTTAGGCTACCCTAAAATTATAAAAATTTTTCGCCTATCCTAAAGTGGTGTTGAGGCGTTCCAGAATCTGGCCAAGCCTATCGAGCATCTCTCCAAAACCTGTCCAGTTACCTCTGCCCGCTTCTTCCATAGCTTTACGGTATATCTCGACTGCAACCCTTATCAGGTCTTCTTCTTCGATCTTCTCCACCCTCTGCTCTTCCTTCTTCACCTTCACTTCCATGCCGAAGATTGCTGAAATGGCCTCGTCAAGGGTAGGCCTCATGACAAGAATGTCGTTGTACGCCACTATCACTCCTCTCAGCTCGGGAATCTGGGCGTTCTCGGCCCTCAAGTACACTGGCTCCACGTAGAGGATGGAGTCCTCTATGGGGATGACCAGCAGGTTGCCCCTGATCACTCTCGAACCTGACTGGCCCCAGAGTGTGAAGAGCTGGGATATTTCAGCGTCCTGGTCTATCCTCGCCTCTATCTGCATCGGTCCGTATATGAGCTCCCCTTTGGGAAATTCAAAGAGCAGGAGCTCTCCGTATCTGTCATCACTCCTTGCGGCCAGCCAGGCTATCACGTTGTCCCTTCCCTTAGGCACGAAAGGAAGCATGAGGAGGAATTCAGGTTTTTCTGAGTCGGGCAGCTTTAGTATCACGTAATAGGGCTCCATTTCTATTCTTTTCTCTTCAAAAAGCTCCTGAGGTATCTCCCAGACGTCTTCCCTGTTGTAAAACGTTCTGGGCTCCTCCATGTGGTAGATTGACAGAATTTCTGCCTGTATTCTGAAGAGGTCCTTTGGATACCTTATGTGCTTCCGGAACTCCTCCGGCATGCTGCTGGAGTAGAGCTCCGGGAAAGCTTTACTCAAAACCCGTATTACCGGCTCGTCTTCCACGATGTAGAAGCTGACGCTTCCGTTATACGCATCGACGAACACCTTGACCGGGTTCCGGATGTAATTGATGCTCCCCCCTTTCCAGTATGTCTTCTGGGAGTACGGAAACACGTTCAGGGTGGTGTAGCCGTCTATGACCCAGTAAAGCTTTCCGTCGATTACGGCTATGTAGGGGTCGTAGTCGTACTGCAGGTATGGTGCCAGGGTTTTCACCCTGTCAATGACGTTTCTGTGGAACATTATCCTGCTTTCGTCTGTGATGTATTTCGACAGAATCAGGTTGATGTCACCGAATCTCGTTGCAAAGAGGATTTTTTTCAGGGGGGTGTTTATGGGGACTCCACCTTTTCCTGAGTAGGTCGTGAAGACGTTCACGTCACCTCTGGGGTAGTCAAACTCCTTCTGGAGAGTTTTAACTACGATGAAATCATTTGTGACCTCTCCGTAGTATATCTCAGGCCTCGAAATGTTGATTTTGCCCGCTGGAGGTATGTCCCTGATTATGAGTTCCGGCAGCCCCTCCTTCGAAACGCTGTTGACCGGTGCCGCAACAACTCCGTAACCGTGGGTGTAGATTAGATGCGTGTTGAGCCAGGTTTTCGCTTTGGGTGGCAGAAGGTCGGTGGAGAGCTCCCTTGCGGAAATCATGACCTGAACGTACCTGCCGTCGATGTAGTATCTGTCGACATCAACGTCTTTTATGGTGTAGTACGTCCTTATCTGCTGCACCTGTCTGAAGACGCTCGCCAATGGACGGTGGTCCCAGAGCCTGATGTTCTTTATCGTATTCTCGTTCTTCGCTATCTTCTCAATCGTAAGGTTGCCGGTGGCAGAATAGCTCCTCCTTTCTATCAGGTCTATTCCGTAAGCAGCCCTTGTGAAGTTGATGCCGTAGCCTATGTACTTCTCCTCCATGACAAGCTCGTTTGGCTCTACACTGAACTTCTGAACCAGAACTGGCGGGATGTACAGTGAAAAGCCCGCTATCAGCAGGATTACAACAGGAATGGCTATGAACTTTATTTCCCTCTTCACCGCCAGGTAAACTGCTATGGGGATAGAGACTACGCTGAGGGCTGCCAGAGCCAAGAGAAGCGGGATTTTGATCACGACATCAACGTAGAGCGCCCCGGCGACAATTCCGTGCTGAGACGTCAGTATCTCGAATCTGTTCAGGTAAAAGAACGACGCAAGGATTGCCAGGAAAAAGGATACCAGAAATGCGACGTGGGCAAACCCCATCTGGGGAAATATCTCCCCGAGCTCTTCGAGGCTCCTGACCCACCGGAAAAGGTAGCCGTAGTAAGCTACGCTGATGATGATGGAGAGTATAAGGACTACAGAGAGCAGGGAGATGAGTTTGGAGTAGAAGGGGAGCCTGAATGCGTAGAAGGAGACATCAAGACCGAAAATCGGGTCTTTTATGTTAAAGCTTTCCGACTTCAGGAAGTAAACCAACTCCACCCAGTTCATGGAGAACGTATATGCCAGAAAAACAGAAAGCAGAAAATCAACCCATACTGGAATTTTCATGGACTCTCCCATAAACTCATAACTCGCCTTTCTGAGCATGAGGTTGTTGGACAGCAGAACGGCAAAGGATACTGCGAAGAGGACGAGGAAGTACTCGATCCTGTAAACGAGCATCGAAATAAAGAGAGATGCCAGGTTAAGGGACTCGAACCAGAGGTACTCGGTATATAGCTCAACAGACACTTTAACAGCGATAAGAGCCAGGAGGGGTAACAGAATTGCGAGAACGACAACTCTGTCAATGGGTGCATATTCCACCTTTTCCATGAATTGAAAGTGTTTTTAATCCTTCTAAAACCTTCCCCTAATGGATGTCCAAGTTCACAAAGCCCGGAAAGCTGAAGCTGAGGTTCAGGGTTAAGGAGACCGGTGAGCCCCTCAACGGCGTCGCATACTTGAACGGGAAGCGTTACGCTGTCGAGAGCGGGCAGGTGGAGGTTCCAGAAGGAGGAAGACTAAGATTCGTGGGCGAGTACAGAGGCGTATCCTTCGAGTTTATATGGGAGGTTTACGGCCCCACCGTTTTTGAGATTTCTGAGGAGGAGCTGCTGTTCAATGCAGAAGCTATGGATGTGAACCTGATTGCCGGCCTAATCGCTGAGGAAATCAACCGAAAACGGGTGGAGGCCGGACTTGATGCGTTGAGCTGGAGCAGGAAGCTGATGGAGGTGGCCGAAATCAGGTGTGAACAGATTGTGGCAGATTTCAGCCACAGTCATCACGGAAGGGATGCTGGCGACATCATGCTGGAGAGGGGCTACTACTTCCTCTCAATAGGTGAGAACATCTACAGGATTGAGGGGATGAAGAGAGGGAGCGAAGAAGAGGAGGGAAAGATTGCTGAAAGAATTGTAAGCGGCTGGATGAAAAGTAAGGGACACAGACTGAACGTTCTGGGAAACTTCAGCCATGTAGGGGTTGCTGTTAAGGTCAGGAGGAGAACGCTCTACTGCGTAGCTCTTTTTGGAGAGCTGGTTTTCCGTTCGAAGCTTGAGAACTCAACTCTGAAGGTTATAGGTGACCACGTTGGAGATGCGTTTGTTACGCAGGCGACGATTCATGCGGAGGGCTTCGATTCAGCATGGCTGTACGAATGTGACAGCAAAACGATCCTCCGGTACTGGAACGGCGATTTTTCCGAAAATATCTATCTGGGGAGGAACGTATGCCTGGCTGTTAGAGGAGAGGGAAGAGTGACACTGGATTTCTCGTAGTCCGGTGACTTCCTTATCCCGCATTTGGGTTTCACGCTATGCGATAATTTTTTTAAATTCCAACCAGCATCCCCTCTTTCACCATGCTCAGGCTAACCATCGCATCGGCCTTCAAAAGCAAGGGGAAGCGGAAGATGACTGTGAGCGAGCTGATTTACACGCTAAGCCTGGACCTCAAATGGTTCTCCCACGAGATCAGCAAGAAGGTCGTTGAGCGAGCTCTCGAAACCGGAATTATTGTGAAGGAGGGTGGCGACGTTCTGCCAGCATTTGACCTCAACGAAATAAGCATCCCGCCAAATTTCAAGCCGGACATACGACGAGTCCTTTCCAGCAGCGTTTTTGACGAGGTCGTTGCCGATATAAGCTTCAAAACCGGTAAAACGGTGCCGGAAGTTATAGCGGAAATCAATCAGCTTCAGGAGAAGTTCAACTACATGCTCGAGATTGAAGTGGTTGCTCTGATTCTGGCCAGAAAGTACGGCATGGACATTACACCATATCTTAAAAGAATCGGGAACTCCGGGGAAGTTGAAGCAATCTCCGACCACGCTTAAACTTTTTATCCACAAAGACGTGAGAAAATTTGGAGTATGAGAGTTCGAAGAATCCTCAACCATCCCGCCCTGCTGGATAATGGAAGAACGAGGTCTCTGATTGTTGCTGACCTTCACATAGGGATAGTTTCCTTTCCAGACAAGGTTGTGGACAATACTGTCGCTCTTGTCAAATCCACGGGAGCAGAGAGGCTGGTGATTGTCGGGGATGCGAAGCATGATGTTGGAAAGCGTTTTGTTGAGCTGAAGGCCTGTCAGGAACTCGTAGAGAAGGTTGAGGCTGAAGGTGTGGACGAGGTTTTGTTCATAAGAGGGAATCACGATGGGGGGCTTGAAGCTGAAAGGTATCTTGTTGAAGGTAACACGGCATTTTTCCACGGACACTTCATACCTGAAGAGGCTCTTGAAGCAAAGCGCTTCATCATTGGCCACGCCCATCCCGCCGTCTTTATCGCGGATGAGGTATCGGGATTCAAGGAGAGGGTCTGGCTTGAGGGCTCCGTTGAGATGGGCGGGAAGGAGAGGGAAGTAATTGTGATGCCCGCTTTCAACGAGCTGTGCAGCTCAACTGCGGTGAATGTTGAGAGGCCAGCAGGAGCTATCTTCAGGCTCTGGAATTATTCCGAAGCAGAAATAACGCTTCTGGATGGAACATACCTGGGGAGAGTGGAACAGGTAAGGGTTTGAGCGTTATGGCGAAACACACTCGTGCCAGGCTCTGGAGGATTAAAAACGGTAAGGCTGTGTGCTACCTCTGCCACAACATATGCCAGATTGAAGCTGGAGATTCGGGTTTTTGTGGGGCAAGATACTTTGACGGTCGGGAGCTCATAACGAAAAGCTACGGCATACTTTCAGCCATTGAGAACAGGCCCATGGAGATAAAGCCCCTCTACCATTTCTATCCCGGAAGCTACGCCCTCACGTTTTCCACGTACTCCTGCAATCTAAACTGTCCCTGGTGCCAGAACTGGCATCTGTCCAAAGAGAGGGAGTTCAGGGGTCACTTTGTGGAGCCTGAAAAGCTGGTTGAGATGGCAATAGCAAAGAGGAGTCAGGGACTCTGTGCAAGCTTCAACGAGCCGACAATTCTTTTCGAGTACCTGCTGGACGTCTTCATACTTGCCAAGAAAAAAGGATTGCACACCTCCATGGTCAGCAACGGCTACATGACGCCTGCTGCTCTGAGAGAGCTGTCAGAGGTGCTTGATGCCATCAACATAGATGTGAAAGGTGATGAGGAGGTTTACGGGCTTATCGGCAAACGGGGGAGTCTTAAGGGAGTCTGGAGAAACGTAAAGCTCTGCCTCGATTTGGGCATTCACGTTGAGGTAGTCCACCTCGTCGTGAGCGGTCTGAACGACAGCATGGAGAAGTTTGAGGAGATTTTGAAGTGCATGGAGAGGTACGCCGAAAGCTACGTGCCTCTTCACATCAACCGCTACTTTCCCGCTTACCGCTACGCACTTCCACCAACAAGCGTTGAATTTCTGTATAAAGCCAGGGATAGAGCGAAGGAGGTGCTGGAGTTCGTCTATGTTGGGAACGTTGGAGGACATGAGGACACCTACTGTCCAGCGTGCGGAAGGCTGCTCATCGAGAGGAGGGGAGCTGTGAATGTGCACATGGAAGGGAACCGGTGCAGGTGTGGAAAGAAGATATACGGGAGGTTTTAGCTACATCATAACCGGGAACGCGATACGCACCGATTATAACTTTAAATATCAAAACGTAAAAACTCTGGTTTCCCATGATTCAGGCAGTTGAGCATGCTCTCAAAAAGGTGGGAATTGAAAGGCTTAATGAGCTTCAGCTAAAGGCCTATCCGGCAGTATCGTCTGGAAGAGATGTCATCATCGTGGCCCCCACGGGAAGCGGGAAGACTGAAGCGGCTTTAATCCCGCTCATCGAGAAAATAATGGCTGAAAATCTCCCTGGAATTGCCCTCCTGTATGTAACTCCTCTCAGGGCTTTGAACAGAGACATGCTGAGAAGGATTGAGGTGCTTGCCAGGGAGCTCCACCTCAGCGTTGCTGTGAGGCACGGGGACACTGGCAGCTCGGAAAGGAGGAGGCAGTCGTTGAAACCGCCCCACATAGTCATAACGACCCCTGAAACCTTCCAGATACTCTTCCTGGGAAAGAGGTTGAGGAGTGCCCTGAAAAACGTGAGGTTTGTTGTTCTGGATGAAGTGCACGAGCTTGCGGACAGCGAGAGGGGCGTTCAGCTCAGCGTTGCCTTAGAAAGGCTCAGAAAGCTGACGAAGTTCCAGACTGTCTGCCTGTCTGCCACGGTAAAGAATCCGGAAAAAGTTGCCAGATTTTTTGGAGGGAAGATGGAGGTAATCGCTCACGACACAGCTAAAGAATACGATTTCACCGTCGTGAAGCCCGAGGAGACGGAAGAAGACGAGAAGATTTCTCAAGAACTGTTCGTGGACGTTGATGTTGCTGCAGAGCTCAGATTCATCAGAGACGTTGTGAACTCCCACAGAAGCGCCCTGATATTCGTGAACACCCGCCAGACCGCTGAAGCTCTCGGCCTGAAGCTGAAAAAGCTGATCGACGTGGAGGTCCACCACGGCTCCCTCTCAAAGGAGGTCAGAATAGACAGCGAAGCCAGATTCGCAGCAGGAGAGCTGAAAGCGCTGATCTGCACTTCGTCAATGGAGCTCGGTATTGACATCGGCCATGTGGATGTGGTCATACAGTACAACAGCCCCAGAGAGGTTGCGAGGCTGGTTCAGAGAGTCGGGAGGAGCGGGCATAGAGAAGGAGTGGTTTCGAAGGGGTACATCATTGCGTCAAGCTTCGACGACATAATGGAGTCGTGGATCATCGCGAAAAAAGCTTTGAACCACGAAATTGAAGACATAAAGTTCCATGAGCTGAGCCTGGATACCTTAGCAAACCAGATTTCAGCCATGGCTCTCGAGTACGGCAGCATCGATGCGGAAGAGATGTTCGCCATTCTGAGAAAAGCCTACCCCTTCCGCAGGCTGAGCTTTGAGGAATTTCTGGAAATCTGCCAGTTCCTCAACGATGCTAACATAATTTACTTTGATGGAGAGAGAATTTCAGCCCTCAGAAAAAGCAGGAGGTACTTCTACGACAACATCTCCATGATCCCCGATGAGAGGCACTATCCTGTTGTGGACATAACGGTGGGGAAGAGGATAGGCGTGCTGGATGAAACATTCCTGACGACTTTCAGCGGCGAAGTCTTCGCCATGCGCGGAGAGCTCTGGAAGGTCGTTGGTGTGGATGACGTGGTGAAGGTGGAGCCCGTCACTAGAGAAGGCGAGATTCCGAGCTGGGTCGGTGAGGAGATTCCCGTTCCCTTTGAGGTGGCTCAGGACGTCGGAAGATTGAGAAAGAGAATCGCGGATATGCTGGTTTCTGAGGGCAGGGAAAAAACGGTAAGCTGGCTGATGCGGGAGTTCTCCTCCAGCAAGAAGGCGTGCGAGGAAGTTGTGGATGTCATCCAGGAGCAGCTTCAGAAGGGATTCGAGTTACCAACACATGACACGATAACTGTTGAAGGAAGAGATACAGCCATCATAAACGCCTGCTTCGGACACAGGGTAAATGAGACCATAGGCAGAATCGTCGCCCTGCTTCTTTCAGCGAGAAAGGGACAGAACGTCGCCATCGAGGTTGACCCCTACAGAATCAAGCTCAGCCCCGCAAGCAGTCAGGAAGTGGTGGAGGTGCTGAGAGAGATCAGGAGCGACGCCGTTGAGAGCCTGGCTGAGAGGGGGCTTGCAGACACGCGGCTCCTCCAGTGGAAGGTCATCAACGCCGCCAGAAAATTCGGGTACCTGAGCAAGGACCTGGAGCTCAGCAGAATCAATCTGAAAAAGCTCGTTGCAAGGTTTATAGGTACGCCTGTGTACAGAGAGGCTCTGAGGGAGCTCTTCGTGGAGAAGCTGGACGTGGAGAGGGCTAAGCAGGTTTTCGACTCCATCAGAAGTGGTGAGGTGCAGGTAGTAGCCTATAAGGAGCTGAGCCCCATATCTCTCGCATCCCGAGACCACGTTTTTGACCTGCTGATGCCTGCCAGGCCAACAAAAGCAATTCTCAGGATTTTCAGAAAGAGGCTTGAGGAAGAATTCTGCGTCATAAAATGCCTGGGCTGCGGGTACAGCATAAGGTGCAGGGTGAAGGATGTGGAGCTTTCCTGTCCGAGATGCAGGTCGAGGCTGATTGCCTGCGTTAGTGCTAGAAGAGGCGTTGAAGATGTTTCAAAGAGCGAGCTCTTCAGAATAGCCAATCTGGTTATGGCCTACGGGATGAAGGCTGTTTTTGCAATGAACACGTATGGTGTTGGCGTTGAAAATGCCAGCAGAATCCTGAGCAGATACTATCCTGACGAGGACTCCTTCTTCATGGAGCTGATGGAGGCCGAAAAGAGGTTCATCCGGACCAGGAAGTTCTGGGATTAGGATGTGGAAGCCTGATTGATGGGAGTCTGATTGACCTGGTTGGTCTTAAAGGCCTAGAGGTCGAATAGAGAACCCGGAACTTCAACATCCTCAGCTTTCTCGTTCACAACCTCTGCAATCTCCACCCTCCCGAACTCCTGCCATTCAGATGCCAGCCTCTTCAGCTCCCTTCTGTCTCCAAGAGCCAGAAAAGTCGGGCCGTTTCCTGAGAGGCCGGCTGAGACATCGTACTTCGCAGCAATTTCAACAGGAAGAAGAGGGTAGCCGAGAGTTCTGCAGTAGTGCAGCGAGCTGTGAAGCATCGCCCGTCCTATGTTACCCTCCAGCACCTCCTTAATGGCCAGCTCAACAGCTTCAGTATCCCTTCGAATCTCTCTCAGGTTCACGTGCCCCCTTCCCCATTCAGGAAACAGGAGGAGGCAGCTGGTGGTGAGCTTCCCCCACTTCAGAATCTTCATGGCGTAGTTGTCTGTTACAACGAGGCCGCCCAGTAGCGAGGCTGAGGCGTCGTCAAAGGCTCCTGTGTAGCTTATTCCCATCTCCAGGCTGATGCGGGAGTTTGCTGTAAGAATCCTTCTGGCATCCAGCCTTTCCCCTCTCGCTTTCAGGCAGGCAGTGATTAGAGCGTTCATGAATGCACTGCTGCTGCCCAGCCCAGACCCCTGCGGGATCTCACTTTCCACTTCAATAACCCCACCGCTTCCAAAGCTCCTGAGAACTCTCTCCGCCACCTCGCTTCTTCCTTCTTCGCCGTTCAGGGTGAACGTGACGCTCTTGCCGCCAAGCTCCACCCTCACTTTTGTAATGAGAGAGATGGCGAATGCTGCCCCCTTTCCTGTCGCAAGGGCGTTTACAACGGTTCCCGCTGCATAGGCTTTTGCCTCAGCCACTCCTTCTGTTTTTTCAGCCATCCACAACCTCCTTTATCCTGTCTACGGGGTAACAGGTTTTGCCCGTGCAGACGATTTCGTCACCCTCAATAAAGATGACTTCAGGGGATATGTATCTGACGTATCTTTTCCCGGAGCTTTCAACAACTACGGGGTTCAGGTATGTCCTCAGGGCCAGCAGATACCCGGCAGAGTGGAGGTTGTGTTGGAGACCTGCGAATCTCTTGAGGTTTCTGGCGGCAATATCTTTGAATCTCTTTTCCCCGGTTAAGTGGCTGAGGTGGACGGCGTTCAGGCTCATCACCGGTATGGCGGCGAAGTTTGGCGTGTCGAAGGGCTGAGATATTCCGCCTCTGTCCACGAACTCTTCTCCGAACTCTTTTATGGCGGTTTCAAAAAGCTCCACTGCCGGTTCAATGTCCTGATCCAGCACGTAGTGAGAGGTTATTACTGCGTTTATCAGGTATGCGTAGTCTTCCAGGACTCCCTCCACGCCCTCTTCCCGGTACAGGGTATCCTGGAATCTTTTGAGGAGCCTCTTAAGCATTTTGGAAGTGTCCGGAATTGAAATGGGTGAGCCTCCAGCAATGGCTTCAGCGTAAAGAAGAGACGTCACGGCAGCAGCGGAGTAACCGGTGTACACACTTTTGTCGACCCCCAGCCTCTCTTTGAACCCCAGCCTCTCCTGCCGCATTTTCTCCAGAGCCCTTTGTTCCAGCTCTTCAACATGGCTGACGTCAAGGTTCAGCTCGTCCGCAGCGGTTTCAGGACGTGAAACCAGGCGTAAATGGTTTTTACCGTTGAAATTCCCCTCTTCAGTTACTCCGTAAAGGATTTTGATGACGTCAAACTCATCCTTATCAAGCAGCTCTTCGAGCTCCGAATAGCCCCAGATGTAAAAACCACCTTCCTCTTTACCAAAATCGGCGGAGATGGATGAACAGAATCCCTTATCCGACATCAGGAAATCATTGATGAACTCCACAATCCCTCTGGCCGTCCTCAGGTAGAGCTTGATTCCGAGCTTTCGGTAAGCAAGAAGATAATCCATGAGCAGGAAGGCGTTGTCAATCAGCAATTTTTCAAAATGCGGGACTTCCCAGTAGCGGTCAACGCAGTACCTGAAGAAGCCTCCAAAAACGTGGTCTCGCAGTCCGCCTGAAGCCATCTCTGTAAAGCTGTGCTCGGCAACAGCGTACCTCTTCTCCACCAGCAAAAGCAAGTTCGCTGCAGGAAATGGAAACTTCTGACCGTAGCCGAAGCCACCGTAAACTTCGTCGCTGACTGCTTCTATTCTCCTAATTCCCTCGATTATTATCCTTTCCTCAGCTTCTGCTGGAGCTACCGGGTTAATCCTCTTTTTTATCTCCTTCGCCACTTCTTCTGCCAGCGCCTCTACCTTATCCCTCTCATGTCTGAATGAGTGAAGAGCAGCCTCAAGGATTTCCACGAACCTGGCCTTTGGGAAGTAGCTCCCTCCAAAGAACACCCTGCCGTCGGGAGTGGCTATTACTGTAAGAGGCCAGCCTGAAATGCCGGTTAAGGCTGAAACTGCCTCCTGATACACCCTGTCGACGTGGGGCATCTCGTCCCTGTCCACCCTGATGCAGACGAAGTTCTCATTCAGGAACGCCGCAACCCCTTCATCGCTGTAGTTTTCGGCATCCATGACGTGGCACCAGTGGCACCACAGCGCGCCGATGTCTATCAGCACCGGCTTATCTTCCCGTCTGGCCCTCTCAAAAGCCTCCTCGCAGTAGGGATACCAGTCAACCGGCTGAGATGAACTGCTTCTGAGATACGGGCTCCTTGAATCCTTCAGCCTGTTCAACTTTGCCATGTCTGCTAGCACTCTTCGATTATCCTGTAAAGAGTATCCCTCTGCTTTGGCACTCTTCCCGCCACCTCTATCAGCTCTCTGAGCTCCTCAACCGGCATGAATTCACCGCTTGTGGCTCCAGCAGCCTTTGAAATGTTCTCTTCCATCAGCGTGCCGCCCAGGTCGTTAGCTCCGGTGTAGAGGGCAGTCTGGGCCAGCTTTGCTCCTAACTTTACCCATGAAGCCTGAATGTTCCTGATCTCGGGGTAGAGGATTATTCTCGCGAGGGCGATAACAAGCAGGTCTTCGAATCCAGATGAGCCCTTTGCAATCTTACCGAGCTCGTTGTTTTTTCTGAGGAAGGGGAGGGGAATGAACTCTGTGAAGCCACCAGTTTCCTGCTGAATCTCCTTTATCAGGTTGATGTGCCTGATCCTGTCCTCCCAGCTCTCGATGTGGCCGTACATCATCGTGGCAGTGGTTGGAATGCCCGCTTCGTGGGCTGCGGTTATGACTTCCACCCACTGCTGCGTCGTGAGCTTCTCGGGGCAGATGATTTCTCTGATGGAGTCAACAAGGATCTCTGCTGCGGTTCCGGGCATCGAATCAAGACCAGCATCCTTTAATCTTTCAAGAACCTTCTCCACGCTCAGACCGGAGTTTCTTGCTGCGTGGAACACCTCCATTGGAGAAAAGGCGTGGATGTGTATGGTGTCAGAAACCTCCCTGACTGCCTCAAGGATGGAAACATAGAAGTTAACGTCTGCTTTTGGAATTAGCCCTCCCTGAATGCAGACTTCGGTGCAGCCATAATTTACAGCTTCCTCAACCTTCCTTT
>CAZHKD010000039.1:0-13402 GCA_964533255.1 uncultured archaeon
GGGGTCGCCACTCATGGTTTAGTAAAGAGTAACAGATAGTATTAAAATTTTATTTATTAATGTTGCTAGTGGAATCTGTAAAGGTTTGAGCTGGGAGCTGATGCTGAATAAGATACCGGGTCTAACCCATCCCTGGATGTTGCTGTTCCAGAGAAGAGGAGCGGATACTCTATACGCGAAGAATTAGGCTATAATCAGAGGTGATTCGATGGCGGAGAATAGCTCAGGATACCGCAGCTTCCACGAATTATGGAAAAATTTAAATATCACCTTGCTAAAATTGGGCAAGATGTCTCAGCCTATCCCCACCTGTGGCTATGGATTCTATTTCTGCTATTGGTTTAGCTTTAGCTATTGAATCTGCTGGAGGTGCTGATGTGGTTTGTGCGGGCTTCAACCGTTTCAAAATCTTTAACCTCAAATTTATTGAAAAATTAAATAAAAGGTGGTAATAAATGATTGGGAAGGGCAGAAGGATGAGGAGAATACTGAAAGGTGGGAAGACGTTCATAGTTCCCATGGACCACGGTATAACGAAACCATCCGAGAAGCTGTCAAACGTTGACAGGATTCTCTCCCAGATTGAAGGAATTGCCGATGCCGTGGTACTGCACAAGGGTGTGGCAAAGCACTCCTGCCACATTCAGCGGAGCGATATGGGGTTGGTAATACATCTCAGTGCTTCAACATCAATATCGCCAGACCCCAACAGGAAGACTGTTATCGGAAGCGTTGAGAAGGCAATTCAGCTTGGTGCAGATGCTGTGAGCGTCCATGTCAACATTGGTTCGGATACGGAACACGAACAGCTCAGGGAAGCTGGTTTCGTGGCTGAAGTGTGCGATAGCTTCGGCATCCCACTGCTGGCGATGGTTTACGCAAGAGGTGCTGGCCTTGAAGAGAAGAGCGTTGAAAATGTAGTCCATGCAGCAAGAGTTGGTTACGAACTCGGAGCAGATATCGTTAAGGTGGCCTACACTGGCTCTCTGAAGAGCTTTGCGAAGGTTGTGGAGAGCGTCGGAATTCCAGTTGTGATGGCAGGCGGAAGCAAAAGAGCTGAGGAAGAGCTTCTTTCGATGATAAGGGACGCAGTCCTTGCCGGTGCTGCGGGCGTGGCGGTGGGAAGAAACGTGTTCGAACACCCAAAGCCCCAGCTCATAGCCAGAGCCATCAGGATGGTCGTGCACGAAGATGTGGATGTGGAGGAAGCAATGGTGGTGCTGAACGGTGGTGCTGAATGAAGGAGACATGGCTGATATGCAGAGAAAGTGACTGGGAAAGAGTTAAGGAAGCCGTCAAAGATGCTGTTGAGATTGGATTTACTGGATGCGTTGTTCCGGACGAGTTTGTGGAGAAGGCGAAGAAGCTTGGAAGAATAGATGTTCTGGGAATTAACGAAGCTCCTTTTCTGAAAATAAAATCTGCCGAGGACCAGAAGAGGGCTGCTGAAGTCTCAAAGCAGACTGAAAGGCTGTTCGTGTCCTTTGAGGACTGGAAGATTATCCCTCTAGAGAACCTGATTGCCATGAAGGGAAACGCGAAGCTGATAGCGATTGTTGATAGTTTTGATGACGCTGAGGTGGCATTAACAACGCTGGAAAGGGGAGCGGATGGCATCGCTGTAACCGGAAGTAGAGAGGAGCTCCTTCAGTACTTCAGGCTCGCCAGCAGCGGGAAGGGTCAAGTTGAGCTGAGGAAAGGAAAGGTTAAGGAGGTGCGCCCCCTTGGAGTGGGTGAGAGGGTCTGCATAGACACGGTAACAATAATGGAGCCCGGTGAGGGCATGCTGGTGGGCAACAAGGCAGGTTTTATGTTTCTCGTGGCAAGCGAGAGTGAGGAGAGCGAATACGTCGCCTCACGGCCCTTCAGGGTAAATGCGGGAAGTGTAAACGCCTACGTGAAGGTTGGAGATAAAACCAGGTATTTGATGGAACTCGAGGGAGGAGATGAAGTGGAGATAGTGAGATGGGATGGAAAAGTTAGGCAGAGCTACGTGGGCAGAGTGAAGATCGAACGCCGCCCAATGCTCCTGATCAGAGCAGAGGTGGATGGAGAGGAGGGAACAGTCATCCTGCAAAACGCCGAGACTATCAAGCTCATAGCTCCCGAAGGCAGACACGTCTCTGTTTCGGAGCTGAACGTGGGAGATGAGGTGCTGGTCTGGATTGGCACCAAATCACGCCACTTTGGCATGGAAGTCGAGGAATTCATAATAGAGAAGTGATAATTTTGCGATACCATGAAAATCGTAGCTTCGGTGGGTTCTGAAAGTGAAGCGGTGCGTGCATCGTCCCTGAAGTGCGTCGATGTTATCGAACTCCGACTGGACCTATTTAACCCGCTTCCGCCACTGGAATTCATTGAGGAGCTTGGGAAGGAGAGGATACTGACGGTGAGAAAACTGCCAGACGGTGGAAAATTCATGGGGAGCGAAGAGGAGAGGCACAGGATTTACGAAAGGTATGTGGATGCGTGCCAGTACATAGATGTCGAAACCGGAAGCGACGATTCCTTCTTCGAATTGCCTGCCACGATTATCGAGTCCTACCACAATTTTAAGGAAACTCCACCGTATCACTACCTCACAGACCTCATCGAATCATCAAGGGGAGACATATTCAAAATAGCGGTGACGGGAAAGGGAAAAGAAGATTTCGTGACCATCACCAGGATTCTTTCAGAATATGATGGCGTTGTGGCTTTTTTGATGGGCGAGGATTTCAGCTATACTCGAATTGTCGCCGCCATGATGGGGGCTCCTTTCATCTACTGCCACACGGGCAGCTCCGTTGCTCCTGGGCAGATTCACGCAGAGGTTGCAGATAAGATATTCAGACTGCTGGGTGTCAGGTGAGATGTCATGAAGGCAGATACAAAAACCATCGGTGATGATGGAATTAAGCTGCTCATTTTTGGAATGGGGGGCATGGGAAAACTCTTCCACAGGTTCTTCAGAGAGAAGGGGTATTACGTGAAGGGATACGACATAAAGCCGGAGAAAAGCGAGATTGTGCCACATGAAATTCCCGAATTCGACGTTATATTTCTGTGCACACCGATGGATGCCTTATCCGAAGCTATTGACTTTCTCAGAAAGGTTTTTCGGCAGGCTCAGGGGGCTCATCAGGCGGAACCCGCGAGCCCGGACAGTGTGAAGATGCCGCTTCTTGTGGACATCTCCTCCATAAAGAAGGATGCGGTACCTCTTCTCGAATCCTCTGGCTTCCACTTCCTGAGCATTCACCCCATGTTCGGCCCCGACACCGATCTCGGAATGTCATACATAGCCGTCGTCAGAAAATCCGGAAGGGAGGAAGAGAAGATAATCCTTGAAGAATTCGAGAAGGCCGGAGCCATTCTGAAGGAAACAACCCCGGAAAAGCACGATGAGGTGGTGGCAGGGATACAGGGCCTCACACATTTCTTACTGATGGCGTTTTCAAACTTTCTGGCTGACAAAAAAGGAGAGATAGAATTCACAACTCCTGTGGCCTCCCTCATGATCAGGCTTGCATCCCGGGTTCTGCATCAGGACTGGAAGCTGTACTTCGACATACAGAGAAATGCTGCAGAGACGAGAAAGGAGTTTTTGAAGAGCATTGCTGAGTTTGAAAATCTGATGGATGATGAAGAGAAGTTCAGAGAAGTCTTCACCCACCTATCAAAGGTTTTTCAGGAGCACTATGACAGCGATATAATCCTGGACACGTCGAAGGTTGTTCAGGATGCTGAAAACCTCTATCAGCTCAGGGGCTATGTGAGGGTTGTCGACAGCCTGATACTCCGCCTCCTCGAAAAGAGGGTTGATGCTGGAAGGAGAATTGCCGAAATAAAGGCTGAGAGAGGTGAACCCATAGAGGTGGCGGAGGTTGAGGAGGTTAAACTCAGGGAGCTCCTTTCCAGAACACCCCTGAACCCCATACTTGTCAGCCAGATTTTTGAGGACATAATGAGGCTTACAAAGGAGGAGGAATATCGGGTATTAGGTGTCCAGAAAAAGGTTGCTGTTCTCGGCCCCCAGGGTAGCTTCAGTGATGAGGTGGCTGTCAAACTTACAGGTAGCAGAGTTCCGTTCGTTTACTGCTCCACTCCAGAAGAGATACTGAAAAAGGTGGAGCGAGGCGAGGCAGAGTATGGAATAATACCCATCGAGAACTCTGTGAACGGAACTGTAATTCCAGCACTCGACGCTCTGATGAAGTGCAAAGTTGAAGTTTTCGGGGAAACTGAACTGGAGATTACCCACTGCCTTGCAGCTAAGAGGAAAATGCCGCTGAAAGAGATAAGAACGGTGTTCTCCCACCCCCAGGCCGTTGCTCAGTGCATGGGCTTCATAAACAACTACCTGCCACACGCCGAAATCCGCTACACCACCAGCACGTCGGATGCCATATCAATGCTGGACGATTTCTCTGCAGCGATAGTTTCCGAGAATGCGGCGAGGCTTCACAGGCTGTATGTGCTCAGGAAAGGCATACAGGATGTTTCAGGTAACGTTACAAGGTTTTACATTGTAAGGAGGGTCGGTGGAGAGCGGAGAGGAGACACCACCTGTCTGTTCTTCGGTGTTGAAGACCGGCCAGGGTCTCTCAAAGAAGTGCTGGAAATATTCTACAGGAAGGGCATCAACCTCAGAAAGCTGGAGAGCAGGCCGTCGGGAACGGGCCTTGGAGACTACGTTTTCTTTGCCGAGGTTGAAGCAGCGCTCAGCGAGGAAGACATCTCAGAACTCACTTCAGTCACAACATTCTTCAGAATACTGGGGGTTTTCAGTAAAGTTGAAAGACTGGACGTGTTCTGATTTTTATTTTTGCAAAAGGAGTCCTTCGACAATCCTTGCATGCCTGGTCTCCCATGCTACCAGCTCTTTAAGAATGCTTTTTATCCTGCCGACAGGTTCATCCCCAAGCTCTTTGGAGATTTCGGAAAAATCGAAGCTTAGCAGTCGGGCATAATACTTCTGAGCCCAGACCTCCCACTTCAGTATCTCATTAAGGATCCCAGTTATATATTCTTCAGAAAAGTCGTACTTTTTTACACCTATGGTTTCCATCGCATACTCTTTGAAGCTCCTGACATCGAATTCCAAAAGCTCGACAGCCTCCTCGACCATAATCCTGTGAATCTCGTTGTCTTTCATCAAATCGAAGAGTGAATTCCAAATGTCATCATCCGTCGTGTGCAGCAGAGCCTCTGCCATTACCTGCGCTTCTGAAAATTCAGCCGAATATATTCTGGCAAGCAGTGAGGCCAGTGCCTTGGCGGTTAATGTCATACATCATTACTATGACAACTACCATTATATATCTCTTACCCCCCATCCTTCATCCCAGCAGGCATCCAGTACTTCACCACTGAGAAGCTATCCTTTCGGAGCACTCAGCCAGAAAAGTACAATGAAGGCCAGGAGTAGCAAGAACATGAATATCATGAAATTTCTCTGCCTCTTTCTCTCCTTATCCATTGTTTCCTGACACTCATCGCTGCAGTACACCACGTCCGGCTCAACAGCCTTTCCGCATACTATGCAGTGGCGGTGTGGGATTATTCCGGGCATGAGGGTTATGGAATCAGGAGGGTATTAAAAGCTAATTATCTGCCCGAACCCTGAGACAGTGTGTCAAGTTATCACGAATAGTTTTTAAATTCTGTAAAGTAACTATTAAATATGCGAGTTGCAATTGTTGGAGCCGGAGTCATCGGCAGCATTTTTGCGTACATATTCGGTAAGGCCCATGAGGTTACACTGATCGAGGTTGTGAAGGAGAAGGTGGAGCTTTACAGGAGGGAAGGCTTCACGATAATAATGCCCGACGGCCAGGAAGTTCACGTTGACAACGTCAATGTGACGTCCAATCCCGAGGAGGTGGGAGTTGTGGACCTCGTGCAGATTTCCGTGAAGGGATATGCCACCGAAAGCGCCACTAAAGCCGCTCTGCCAATGATTGGAGAAGACACAATGGTTCTCTCGGTGCAGAATGGTCTGGTTCACGATGTAATCTCATCTATCGTCGGAAAGGAAAAGGTTATAGCCGGTATAACTGCCCACAGCGGGATGCCTGTCAAGGCGAATGTGATAAGGTACGTTGGCGGATACGGCCCCCTCCTGATGATTGGGAAGTACGACAAGCAGCCTGATGACAGGTTCTGGGAGATAATAAACGAGCTGAAAAAGATCGGAGAGCAGATTGAGGTGGTGGACGACATCGAGGCGGTTATCTGGAAGAAGCTGGTTGCAAATGTGGCATGCAATCCTGTGGCGGCCATAACGGGTATGACGAGTGTTGAAGCTCTGGCGTGTAGTGAAGCCAAAGAGCTCATCAGGATGCTTGCAGAGGAGGTCGTGGATGTTGCAAAGGCCAGAGGAGTTTACTTCCCGGAGATGGAGAACATCGCGGACTTCGTCTATCAGGCCTTTGCCGGAACAAAGGATAACAAGGTGTCGATGCTTCAGGACGTGGAGGCGAGGCGCAGGACTGAGATCGATACGCTGAACGGCGCAATAGTTGCAGAAGGGGAGAGGCTGGGAGTTGACGTGAAGGCCAACAAGGTTATCACGATGCTGGTAAAATCCCTCGAGCACATGTACGGTAAGAACTGAATTTTTTATCCATCTTCCTTAACAGCTATTTTGTAATAACAGCTTAAAACGACCTATACAGATGATTAAAACCCCTCAATTACTGCCATTAATCTCACGCGATATTCCTGTAAGGGTACCTATTTCCACAGTAACTTCCATAAACGTTATATTTCATATTATGTGAAGTACTTTTAATGATTGAGAAAATTACAAGTGGTCTTTACAGAATTCAGATTCCACTACCACGAAACCCTTTAAGATACGTAAATTCATATCTAATTAAAGGTGACGAGCGCTCCCTCATCATTGATACCGGATTCAACATGGACGTGTGCTACATGGAGATGACTAAAGCGCTGAAAGTCCTCGATGTGGAGCCTAACAAGACAGATTTTTTCATCACCCATTTACACGCTGACCACTCTGGCTTGATCGACAGAATCGCGTCCCATTCTGATGTTTACGTAAGCGGTGTTGAAGCACCTATTGCAATTGAAGCGATTGAAAATCCGGATTACTGGCTCGAAATAGTCGATTTCTTAAAAATGAACGGGTTTCCTGCAAATGAGCTCACTGATATTCTAAAACACCATCCCGGTGTTCGCTACAGTTCAAAAAGAACAGAGTTCCAACCTGTTAACGATTGCGAACTGCTGGAATACGGGGACTTTTCACTCATCGTCATTCTAACTCCCGGCCACTCTCCTGGACACGTGTGTCTCTACGAGCCCGAAAAATGGTTGCTTTTCTCAGGCGATCACATACTCTTTGACATAACTCCAAACATCACTTGGTGGCCCTCTCTCGACAACCCCCTTGAAGAGTACCTCAAAAACCTTGAAAAGGTTTACGGACTCAATGTTGAACTCACCCTTCCGGGACACAGAAATATTCGGCAAAACCACAGAAGGAGGATAGATGAACTCAAGGAGCACCATAATCAAAGGCTCAGTGAAGTTCTGGATGCTCTTAGAAAGGGAGCAAGGACGGCATGGGAGGTTGCACCGCACATAAGCTGGGATATAAAGTTCAAAGAATGGGACGAACTTCCCGTTGCCCAGAAGTGGTTTGCTTTAGGGGAGACAGTTGCTCACTTGATTTACCTTGAGAAAAAAGGGTTAGTAAAGAAAGAGGAAATGGGTGGAGTGCTCACCTTCTCTCCAGCTTAATTACACTCTGCGTTCAACATCATTTCGGTCTCTACCCTCTGTTCGTGGCGAAGTCCGCCTGTGTTTACTTCCCGCCTTCAGGTTAAATCGTCCTCGCAATCTTCCTGAGCCTCATGTACTCATCCATTTCCACATTCTCGCTGTAAATGCTCGAAGATACTTCAAACCCATTGAGTTTCAAAGTCTTACATGCAAAAGCCCTTACATGCCCTTCCTTTGTCCCACACACTGCTCCCAGTCTGTAGCCTTTCTCCAGCACGAGCTTTTTGACCTTGTCGTATTCGGCATCGTAAATGTATATATTCAGAGCCTTCGTAGTGGCTTCAACGCCCTCAACATCCTTCAGGAGGTCCGCAACAGCTTCCAAGACTCTCATCGTTTGAATGTGTGAGTTCGGAAAATATAATCTTTGGTGAATCACCTGACAGTAAAACCCAGCATTAATCCGAAAAGAGGTTAAAAATATACAGGAAATACACAGGAAAAATTAATCGAAGTTCCGAAAAACCATTACTCAATGATTATTGCTCCAACAGGGCAGCTATCGGCAGCCTCCTGGCAGCAATCCATATTTTCTTCACAATCTCCGATTACGTGGCTTATTCCATCATCCCTGAGCTCAAAAACAGCAGGACATATCTCCTCGCATAAACCACAGCCTGTGCAGAGATCCTCGTCCACTTTCGCCGGCAAGCTATACACCTCCTTTTAAAGCTTTATCAGCAGTTTAGAAATGGAAAAGCCACATAGATAATATTTTCCCCTAAATGTTGATCGGTGCAATCCCGTGAAAGTTATCGGCCGAGAATCTATTGATTTCCGCCCCCTGATAAGTAATAAAATCCGAAGACTGTCCCGAGAGGAGCAAGCATCAACGGGAATTCAGGGATTTTAACTTCTATTGCATAGCCGGTGTTGCTTTTCCGACTGTCTGCGCTGGGCTGTTGCTTGGTAAGTCTGCCGCCTTCTTCCAAGAACCGCGTATCCACTGCCGCCCACACCCCTGATGTGGACGCCAAAAGCATAATTCAGCGAGCCGGCCGGACCATTGTTGTCCTCAATCGTCACAAGTCAAAAATCGCAAAGTTTGATAAAATATCTGTGAATTCTCGTATCTGGCGTAAGTTCTGGATGAAAAGCCAGCCCTAAAACGTTCTTCTGCTGAACTGCCACAACATAATCCTCGAAAGTTGCCAGAGTCTCAGCATCACCTACCCAGGTTACTGCCGGAGCCCTTATGAAGACTGCATCGAACTCGCCGATGTGCTTAACGTCCAGCTTGACCTGAAAGCTCTCCCGCTGCCTCCCAAAAGCATTCCTCTTAACCCTGACATCGAGAATTTCCAAAAGCCTGGTGTCGGTCCTATCAACCTGCTCATCACCATATCTGGCAAGCAGGATTAGGCCAGCGCATGTACCCATCACCGGCTTGCCACTCTCCGCTGCCTCCACAATCTCTTCTGCGATGCCATCTCTGTGGATCAGTCTGCTTATGGTCGTGCTTTCGCCACCGGGAATGATGACGGCGTCACTCTTCGAAACCACTCCTGCCTTCCTGGTGGCTACAACTTCTCCCTCAACGCCGAGCTCTGCCAGTGCTCTTTTCGCAGCAACTACGTGCTCCTCAACATCTCCCTGAACGCCCACTACTGCAACCCTCATGCTGCTCTGGCTTTCCCGACTTTCCCAGCTTTTTTCAGTCTCCCCTGATCTGTAGCCTTTCGGCATCGCTGAGCTGGGCAACGTCGATGCCCCTCATGGGCTCTCCCAGACCCTTGCTGACCTCAGCCACCACTTCCGGCTCGTCGAAGTGCTGAACCGCCTCAACGATTGCCTTCGCATACTCAGGCGGGTTGGATGACTTGAAGATTCCTGAGCCGACGAAGACGCCATCGGCTCCGAGCTGCATCATGAACGCTGCGTCTGCAGGCGTTGCTATGCCTCCAGCAGCGAAATTCACAACATTTAGCCTGCCAAGCTCTTTTATTTCCTTGAGGACTGCATAAAGCCCGTCAATGATTTCACCAAGAGTGTATTCCTCGTAAACAACGTCTTCCCTGCCAATCTCAACGCTTCGACCTATTTCCTCCCTCACAGTCTTTGCAAGCCTCGCATAGCTCTCAGCATACTTTTCGGCAACCGAAACGAGGCGATCGTCATCCATTCTCTTTATCTCATCAATAGCCCTGTTCATCAGCCTCATGTGCCTGACGGCCTCGACAACGTTCCCCGTACCTGCCTCGCCCTTCGTCCTTATCATCGCCGCCCCTTCCCAGATCCTCCTGACAGCCTCGGCAAGGCTTCTCGCACCGCAGACGAAGGGCACGACGAACTTTCTCTTATCTATGTGGAAGAAGACGTCTGCTGGTGTGAGGACTTCACTCTCGTCAACCATATCCACGCCAAGAGCCTCCAGAGCTCTTGCCTCAGCAACATGACCTATTCTGACCTTCGCCATCACGGGAATCGTGACGCTGTCCATGATCTCCTGAATTATCTTCGGGTCTGCCATCCTTGCGACTCCACCAGATGAGCGTATGTCTGCCGGAACCTTGTGGAGAGCCATAACAGCTACTGCTCCAGCTTCCTCAGCAATCTGAGCCTGTTCAGGGGTGGTGACGTCCATTATGACCCCGCCTTTCTGCATCTTGGCAAATCCTCTCTTGATGAGCTCTGTGCCAAAGCGAAGCTTCTCAAGTTCCATGTAATGTGGAGGAGCGAGAGGTTATTTAACTCCTTTGCTGATTTCACGGCCTTGATTCAGTAGGGCATGGTGAACATTTTTATGATCCAGTTTCGTCTTCAGAATAACTTTATAATTTTCTCGAGAGCAATATCGAGAAGTGGTACCACCGCAGGTTTTTCCGAGCAGCAGAGGGTCTCAGAAAGCTCAGAGAATCGAATAAGAAAAAAGCTAAATAGCTACCCGTGGAAAACCCGGTGGGGTGAAACCGTGAAGATCGGATTTGTAGGGGCTGGAAGAGTTGGTTCAACTGCAGCTTTCACATGCATTCAGCATTTAGAAGTTGATGAAGTTGCTCTCGTGGATATAGCCGAAAACCTCGCCGTTGGAGAGGCTATGGATCTCGTTCATGCAGCAGCTGGCCTGGATAAGTACCCGAAGATTGAGGGCGGTAGCGACTACTCTCTGCTCAAGGGCAGCGACGTTATTGTTGTTACTGCTGGACTTGCCAGAAAACCCGGCATGACAAGGCTTGATCTGGCAACCAAAAATGCCGAGATAATCAGGGATGTTGCAAGAAAAATTATGGAGAGGTCTCCTGAGAGCAAGATACTGGTTGTGACGAACCCCATGGACGTCATGACCTACGTAATGTGGAGGGAAACCGGAAAGCCCCGCAACGAAGTTTTTGGGATGGGCAACATGCTCGATTCTGCTCGCCTGAAGGAGCGGCTACATGGCTCAGGTGTCAGGAACATAAAAAGGGCATGGATGATCGGAGAGCACGGGGACAGCATGTTCATAGCGAAGAGCCTTGCAGATATCGAAGGAGACGTCAACTGGGACGATATCCTGACGCAGGTGAGGTTTGTTGCCGCTGAAGTGATAAAGAGGAAGGGAGCCACATTTTACGGGCCAGCAGTAGCCATCTACAAGATGGTAAATGCGGTTGTCAATGACACGAAGGAGGAAATACCCACAAGCGTCATTTTACAGGGCGAGTTCGGAATTCAGGACGTTGCAGTCGGAGTTCCCGCAGTTCTTGGCAGTGACGGTGTGGAGAAGGTCGTTGAATACCCGCTGAGTCAGGAAGAGCTCGACGCCCTGAAAAATTCGGCCAGCATACTGAAGGAGAGGCTGAGGGAGCTCGGGTATTAGTTATGAGTTTAGCTATTAGGTTTAACCTTTGAACGTGTGTATTCAAGTTTGATGTCCTTAATCGCTACGATCTTGATCTCCGAGTCCGGGGCGTTCATAGCGCTTTAGATTCTCTCTTTATCTTTTTTATCCCGCCCACCCTGCCCCACCACCATCCCGGAGCCTCATGAATAGACTCCGAAAATAGGAGCTAGCCTTTGACCTTCTCGACAACCCTGATTTCTTCAATTGCGGTGTGAGGATAATTTCCAGTCTCGTCCTTCTCCATGGACTTCACCATGTCCCAGATGGTCAGCAGCGCCACGCTTACTCCTGTCAGCGCCTCCATCTCAACTCCTGTCTTTCCAACAGACTTAACCCTGCACGTTACCTTCACACCACCATCATCAACCTGAAAGTTCAGTTCCACGGAGCTGATAGGAATGGGGTGGCACATGGGGATGAGCTCCGGCGTCTTTTTCACTGCCAGAACTCCTGCAATGTTGGCGGCTGCAATGACATTACCCTTGGCAATTCTGTCAGCTTTAATGGCCTCGACAGTCTCCTTTTTCAGCCTGATGTATCCCTCTGCAATGGCAGTCCTGACGGCATCGCCTTTTTCAGAAATGTCCACCATTTTCGCTTTGCCACCTTCGATGTGGGTGAACTTCACAGACCCCATGACCCAAAATTCCCTTTTCAGTTAAAAAGGTTGGTGAAAGCTCAGCTCAATGACTGATGTAATCCCTCAGCGGAATGAGCCTTGCATAGTCTTCGTGTCTCAGAGCCGACTCCCAGTGCCCGGTAAGTTTCGCTATGATCACGGCTCCAAAGAGTATGAGCAGTAGCAAAATGAGGTAGTGAACGGATGTTACGGGCCTGAAAATCTTCATACTCAGAGCTTTCTTGGGACACGCGCTGACGCATTCGAAGCACGCTATACACTCCTCCGAAACGACAGTCTCTTTGGTGCTGACCTGAATGTGGGAAGGGCAAGCCTTATCGCAAAGCCTGCAGAGGTTGCAATTCTCCACATCTCTTGAGATTCCCGCCGGGGAAAATACCGCCAGAACTCCAAGCAGCGCACCGTAGGGGCAAAGATAACGGCACCAGAAGTGTTTGACAAGGAGCGATGCAGCAACAAGTGAGAGAGTAACTACTACCGTCAGCTTTCCGGGTTCGAGCCAGAAATCCAGCAGCTTTGCATCAGCGACAGCCCAGTAGGGCGACATCAGGAAGGCTGAGACCGCATATCTGTCCATGCCTATGAGAATCGCATTCAGAAAGAACAGAAGGATGAGGTACTTGATTGATCTCAGAACGACGTCCGCCTTACCCCTTATCACGAAGTTCCTCCCAAAAATCCTCTTTCCTGCGTCTGCCAGCCACTCGGAAAGGGTTCCAACTGGGCAGACCCAGCTGCAAAACCCTCTTCTCAGGAAGATTGCAGTCAGCATTATAGCAACGAAGATTACGAGTCCAGCAGGATGAATCCTGTCGAAGTATCCGTTGACTACCCAGTTTTTCAACGCAACAAGTGACCCGATTGGAAGGTAAGCATCTATGGACTGAGGGCGAGGTACAAAGGATGTTCCCCTGTCAAAATGCATCACGAACAGATAGAACCTCCACCAGGTGTAGATCGAGAAGATGAAGAACGCGAGCTGGATAACTCTTCTGATGCTGACACTCTTCAAATCTCCCAAATTCATTGACGTATTTTTCAGTTAACCAATAATCAGCCTAATCCCTAAAATATTCGGAACCTTTATCATTTTTATTCATTAAATTTTTTGTTAGTGGTCTAACTTCCTGCTGAAGTTCAGACTC
>CAZHKD010000040.1:0-13308 GCA_964533255.1 uncultured archaeon
GAGGCTCTGAAGGTGGGATGCGAGAGGGTTCGCCTCGTAGCCGGGATAGAAGCCCGAACTTCACATCTTTGCCATCAACGAAAGGATACAATGCCACCTCGCAGACTCTTCGCTTACCTCTTTAACCGGGAAAGTCTCCTCCATGAAAGCTCTTTTTATTGGAAATTCATTCATCATCACCTAAGAACGAAATCTTAAATTCCAATTCCTTTAACGGATCAAAGTCTTTATCAAATGTTAGAATTTCCGCATCTTCATCACTGCAAGCTATCAGAATATCCAAGTCTGGGACATCCGTACCTCTAAGCATCAATTCAGATTTTATCTCCGATGCTCTTTTTACAACATCTGAATCGACTGGAACTACTGTTAAAAACTTTAGCATGTCGTTGATTATCATCATCTCCTTTGGATTACTGTGCTTTTTCCAGACGTAGTTAGCTCCAGCAAGTAACTCGTAGACTGTGAGTATGCTGACAGCTATATCTTCACATCCTTCCTTTCGCTCCTTTAAAGCTTCTACAGCCTTTCTGTTACCCCTTTTAAGCTCGATTAGGAATGACGTATCGAGTATGACCTTCAAAATCTCACCCTGAAACTTTTCCTGATCTCTCTGGATATCCTTTCCAGCTCATCTTCGTATCCTGTTTTCTCGGCAGATTTAACCAGCATTTCAATCCTCTTCTCCACATTTTTCTTTATCAGCTCGTCTATAACAGTGCTAAAACTTCTTTTTCCCTTAATCCTGACGAGTTTCTCGTAAACATCATCCGATATTGTTATCGTTTTCATGTTTCATGTGTTGTAAATGAAAGCATAAAAGTTTTTGTCCTTGAACTTCGGACGCGTTAGTTGATATTTCAATGCCCCGTGTATATCCTTAAGAAAAAGCCTGTAATCTCTTTTCATACAGCTACGACCTCTTTCAGTATCTGCTCTTTTAGTTCAGGTCTCAAAGCTCTCTCAGAAACAACATCTGCCCTGATGCCGAGCTTTTCCTGAAGAAACTCTGCAAGTCCAGCCAGGTCAAATATCGCCGCCCCTTCCACAAACCTAACGAGGACATCTACACCGCTCTCAGGTTTTTTCCTCACCACGCACGTATGAGCCGAATACACCTGTTATTTCAGCTTTGAATTCCTTTTTAATTTCATCTCTGTGTTTTTTCAGGATTTCTTTTATTTCTTCAAGTTTTTTTTGTCATATTGCTCCCTCCAAATTCAGAGTATCACAACTATGCCAATCCCCAATCAATATTGCGAAACCAGCTTAAATTTTCTTTCAGCAATGGAAACAAGTCTGAACTTTGGTGGGTTGCCCTTAGGCCATGGGGCATAGCCATTTTCGAGCATCCACCTTCCTATTTTTGAACTTCTTCGATGTTCATGGTGTTAACCTAAATCAAACTATCACTCGTAAACCTTCTCCCACTCCTTGTACCAGTCCATGGCGTCCCTCTCGATGTCTCTGTCCTTCTTAGCTTCGCCAATCATCTTGTAAGTTTCATGCTGGATGAGCAGCTTCATTATCTCGTTGCTTCCCGTCCATATTGGGGCGAGGCGCATGTCCCGCAGCAGCCTCTCGATGGGGTAAACCTGGGTGTAACCAATTCCTCCCATTATCTGCATCGCCTCGTTGACGACCTCCCATCCGATTTCGGTGGCGAAGTACTTGGCCTCGCTCACGAGTCTGCGGGGATCAACTGCTACGCCTGCGTCTGCGGCATCAGCGGCTCTCGCAGCGGTGTAAACCAGAGCTCTGGCAGCGTCGAGCTTTGCCATGCACTCCGCAACCTTGAAGCTCACGCCCTGGAAGTTTCTTATCTGCGTCCCGAAGGCCTTTCTCTTCGTCGAGTACTTTATGGCAACTTCGAGGGCTGCTCTGGCAGTTCCGACAGCTCCGGCAGCCGATGTGAGGCGTTCGGGAACCATCATCCTGTTGAAAATAGCTCTAGCACCGTTCACCTCTCCAACCCTGTACTCATCGGGAACCTCCAGGTCTTTGAAGACTATCCTTGCAGTCCCCATCCCCCTGAAGCCCAGGAGGTTGTAGAGCTCCTCCACTTCAACACCCATGTCCCTCTCCACGATGAAAGCTGTAAGCGCCTTGTGGCCGGGCGCATTTGGGTCGGTTCTGGCGTATATCAGGTAGAAGTCAGCAACCTTCCCGCCGGCTATGAACCTCTTCATCCCGTTCAGAACCCACACCTTTCCCCTCTTCTCAGCCTTCGTCGTGGTTCCGAAGAAGTCGCTGCCACCTCTCGGCTCCGTTAAGCCCTCTGCTGACAGCTTCTTCCCCTTTATCACCGGCTTCAGAAACTCCTCCCTCTGCCACTCCTGGCCGAAGCGGTAGATTGCTTCGCCAACAATGCTGGGCATTGCGTAGCTGCATCCCAGGCCCATCCCCAGAACGCCTATTTCTTCCATGGCCACCATCTCAGCGCTCCAGGTCAGTCCTCTGCCCCCATACTCCTCCGGAAATCTCAGACCCAGCAGATTGCGTTTCGCAGCCTCATGCAGAAACTCGAAAGGGTAATCGATTTCGTTTCTGTCCATCTTTCTCAGCAGCTCCGGGTCAACGCTCCTGACAAAATCCTTAACTTCCTCCCTCAGCTTTATTTCCTCTTCAGTGCTCAAAAAATCGTTTTCTATCACAGCTTCACCTCCAGATTCTTAATCTCACCCTTCTCTTCAATCTCCCTCAACCTCTCAATCAAACGCTCTCTGATGGCGAGCAAGTCCTCCTTCAGCATCTGAAGCTCCTGGATTTTCTCTTCAATCTCTTTCAGCTTTTTCTCTCCGTACTTCAGCGTGACTCTGATCTGCTCCGGCTCGCTCACCTCGTACATCTCCACCATTTCCCTGATCTCCTCAAGGCTGAACCCGAGCCTCTTTCCCCTGAGAATGAGCTTGAGCCTCGCCCTGTCCTTCCTTGAGAAAACCCTCTGATTCCCCTTCGTCCTCTTCGGGGACAGCAGCCCTATCTCCTCGTAATACCGGATGGTTCTGGGACTGATGTCGAATTCCCTGGCAAGCTCGGATATGGTGTACTCCTTTTTCTCCATTAACGTTTACGTAAACGTTAACTTATTTAGACTTTGCCATTCAATGGCATTTTTGCCGTCAGATGGCACGCTTTTCAACGATTTAGAAAATATTTTATTTCTACGAGTATCTGCGAAATTTTGAACAGGTAACCGGCAGAGTTCAGGTAGATGCTTCCAGAAGCTCTTTAATGATAAATCGTTTTAATTTATAAATTATAAGTTAGTCTCAAAGTATTTTGACATTAGATTGCGTTTATCCTTAATTTAGATTAAATTATTAAAACATTTGTTAAAATTCCAGATAAAATCGTAAATTTTAAAAACGAAGTAATTCGTAATTTCCCTGAGGTGGAATGAATGAACTTAACCCGAAGGGGTTTTGTGAAACTCTGTGCACTGGCAGCGACGGCTGGAACGATTGGCGTGAGTTCCAGATACTTCCAGATCGCCAGCTCTGCAGAGGTAAGCAGTGGCAAAATAGAGCTTGTCAGGTCAACCTGCTCTCCAAACTGCACAGGAGCATGTGCCTACCACGCGATGGTGTACAAGGGCAGGATAACGTGCCTGATACAGGCCGCCGACTATCCTGAATCCGAGTACAATCCGAGGGGTTGCCTGAAAGGCCAGTCAATGCTGAACCTCATTTACGGGCCAGACAGACTGAAAAAGCCGCTGATAAGGGTTGGCGAGAGGGGCGAAGGGAAGTTCAGGGCTGTGAGCTGGGATGAAGCCCTTGACTACACAGCAGACAGGCTTGCGGAGATAATAGAGAAGTACGGCCCGGAGAGCATCGCACTGTCCATTCAGGTGCCAGGAACGGGCTACGTACACAAGGGTGCAGCGATAAGACTGGCTTCAATGTTCGGCTGGAGCGTGCTGCACGGCTACACGATGAACGGCGACCTGCCAGCTTTCTGGTCCCAGACCTTTGGTGTCCAGACGGAGGAGTTCGAGTCGCTGGAGTGGATTAACTCCAGATACATCGCCATATTCGGCTCCAACATACTCGTAACAAGGCTTCCGGATGCAAAGTTCCTGAGCATCGCCAAGGAGAGGGGAGCCAAAGTGGTAATGGTTGACATGAACTTCACACCGACAGCAGCTAAAGCGGATGAGTGGATTCAGATAAATCCATCCACTGACGCAGCCTTTGCTCTGGGCATCGTGAATGTGATAATCAATGAGAGGCTCTACGACGAGGACTTCATCAAAACCTACACCGACATGCCTCTACTTGTTAGACTGGACAACCAGAGGAAGCTGAAGGCCTACGAGGTCAGGGGGCTTAAAGAGCAGGCTGAAAGGATGAAGAAGGAAATTCCGGAATACAGAGACCTATTTGTCGTCTACGACGTCAGCAGGGGCTTCACAGTTGTAAATCCGGAAACGCTGGAGAGGGATTTTGAGCCGGTTCTCGAAGGCGAGTTTGAGGTTGAGCTCGTTGACGGAAGCAGAGTGAGGGTTAAACCGGTCTTCCAGCTCATTAAAGAGCTCGTTACAAAGGACTACACGCCTGAAAAGGTTGCAGAAATTATTACACCGCCAGGAAGGAGCAGGAGCGAGTATGCGGAGATGGTGAGAAGGATTGCAAGGGAGATGGCAACCACAAAGCCGCTCCACATAATTTACGGAGCCAGCAACTACCAGTGGTTCCACGGCGACCTGAAGGGGAGGGCCTTAGCCTTAATCGTGGCTCTGACAGGAAACATCGGAAAGCCAGGGGCAGGGATATCCACCTACGCGGGACAGTTCAAGATCAGGTGGCCCCTTGGAGCCTGGTGGTCCTTCAAGGGCAGGAAGCCCAGGTGGGTGACCTACCTGCTGTGGATGAACAGGGAGTACAGGCAGAGTGAGGAGTTCAGGAAGTACAACAGGGAGACACCATATCCGAAGAACGACGTTAAAGCATTCGTCTTCGGATGGAACAACCCATTCGACCAGCACAACATGTCGAACAGACTCAAGGAGATGGCCACGAACAACGAGCTGGAGTTCATTCTGGCAATAGACTTCCAGCAAACGACGTCGACGAAGTGGGCCGACGTTGTCCTGCCTGGCGTTGCCTGGTACGAGAAGTGGGAGCTCACAGCGACGATCCTTCACCCCTACGTGCAGCTTCAGCAGCCTGCGATAGAGCCGCTCTTCGAGTGCATGCCTGAGATATGGATCTTCAAGGAAATTGCCAGGAGGCTGGTTGAGAGAGTTGGTGATGAGGAGCTCAGGAGGAGCATAGAGGAGTTCTATCCAGATCCAGAGCTCTTCAGAAAAGAGGAAGAGGCCAGGAGAAACGGTACCTGGAATCTGAAACTTGCCAGAGAGATCGCAAACGAAGCATCTCTTGAAGCGACGAAGCTGATGCTTGAGAAGGGCGGCGAGCTGGTTGAGGGTATAACCCTCGACAGGCTGCTGAGGGAGGGAGCGGTCAGGCTCAACCTTCCGGCGCCAAACAAAAGACAGATTCCATTCTGGGAGCAGATACAGCTCAAGAAGCCGTTTCCACCGCCATCATTCCCGGCACCGCTGCCCAAAACGGCAAGATTCGTAAAAAGCGGCAGGATAGAGTTCTACAAGGATGAGGATGTCTTCATAGACTTCGGCGAGACGCTTCCGGTGCACAAGGACCCGTTTGTGGATACAGAGTACAGGAGAAATCCCGAAGCGAGAAACAAGTACAGATATGCGTACATCACCAGAAATGCCCTATACAGAGTTCACTCCACCCACAGCAACAACATAACCATGCTGGAACTGGAGGATTTCAGACCAAAAGTCTGGATGAATCCTGAGACTGCGAAGGAGAAGGGGATTAAAGAGGGAGACCTGGTTGAGGTCTACAACGACAGGGGCAGGGTTTACGGATACGCTGTTCTGGATAAGGGCATACACCCAAGGGTCATAGTCTTCGAGCAGGGATGGTGGAGCAGGTATCTGAAGGGCGCATCCTACAATACGCTGACCTATCCATGGGTCAAGGCAGTACATCTCGCGTACTTCGTTCCGGGAATCTGGGAGCCGACAACTGCGTGGAACGAGACGGCATGTGACGTCAGGAAGGCTGAACCCATGTGACATGCTTTTGGGGTGGTGTAAATGGTCAGATACGGCATGGTTATCGACCTGAACCGATGCATAGGGTGCAGAAGCTGTGCAGTGGTGTGCAAGATGGTGAATTCGGTTCCCACTGGCACCTGGTGGCAGAGGGTTGAGACCGTCGGCTCGAAGGAGCACATGGTGCCAACGGGAGAGTACCCCAACCTCTCGGAAGTCTTCCTGCCTGTCCCATGCATGCAGTGCGAGAACCCTCCGTGCGTGAAGGTCTGTCCTGTTGGCGCTACGTGGAAGAGGGAGGACGGGATTGTGCTGATCGACTTCGAGCGATGCATCGGTTGCAGGTACTGCCTCACTGCCTGTCCATACGGTGTCAGGCAGTTCAACTGGCAGGATGCTGACGAGAGCATAAAGCAGGGATTCGAGGTTGCTGGCTTCGAGGAGAACTGGTTCAAGCCATCGGACTACAAGTACGGGTATCCGGCAGACCACAGGACTCAGGATGGCAGGCTCGTTTACACCAAAACTAGGCCGAGAGGTGTCGTCGAAAAGTGCACCTTCTGCGTGCAGTTCGTTGATCAGGGGATCGCTCCAGCCTGCGTCAGGGGATGCCCGGGAAACGCCCGAGTTTTCGGAGACCTCGATGATCCCAACAGCGAGATCTCAAAGGTGCTGAAAGATCGCTCCACATTCAGGCTTCTTGAGGATTTGAAGACCGAGCCGAAGGTGTTCTACATACCTCCTGCCAGAAAGGAGGGTAGAGGAGGTGTTAGGTATGAAAAGAAAGTCTGATCTCGCCATAGCACTGCTCGCAGTGCTGGCAATCGTAGGCGTAGCAGCGTGGATCATGCAGCTTCAGAGGGGCCTGATACTGACGAACATGCGAAACCCATTCACCTGGGGCCTCTACATTGCGATGTGGGCGTTCTACGTCGGCACGGCAGCCGGCGGTCTTGTGGTATCCTCGGCAATCTACATATTCGGAGTGAAACAGCTAAAGCCCATCGCCCCAGTTGCGTCACTCACTGCCTTCATATTCGCAGTGGCTGCAATGCTGATGGCTCTGCCAGACATAGGCAGGCCCGACAGGCTGCTCAACCTGTTCATCTACCCCAACTTCAAGTCCATGCTTGTCTGGGACTTCATAGTTCTGTCAACCTATGCCGTGCTGTCCGCAACCTACACCTACGTCCTGCTCAAGCCGAGAATTGCCGTCAGCGGGATTAACCTGCCGCTCATCGGAACTGTTATGAAAAAAGACGTCTCTGCTCAGGAGATTCAGAGGCTCGAGAAGGAATCCGAGAGAAGAGCCAGAATTCTGGCTCCAGTGGCTTTGCCTTTCGCCATACTCATCCACACAGTTACGGCATGGGTTCTGGCAACCCAGCTTTCGAGGCCATGGTGGTACGGCGGTCTGCTTGCCCCCACCTTCATCGCCGCAGCCCTGACAGCGGGCCCGGCAGTTGTCATACTCGCATCCCTCATAGTGTACGGCTACAGAAAGGATCTACAGGACGCCTATCGCCTGCTGGCGAAGGTATCGGCATTCTCAGTCGTGGCGCTCCTCTTCATGTACTACAACGACTTCTTCGTGAGGCAGTGGTGGGATGCTGGCAGGGAATTCGACACCATAATGATGGTATTCAGGAACTATCTGCCAATACATGCGGTAGAAGTCACATTCATGCTGCTCGGAGCCTTCATTCTGGCGACCCGTTACAGCAGCGCTGGCGGCCTCGTTGCAGGAAGCGTTGCGGTGAACATAGGGATACTCGCCCACAGGTACCTGCTGATTCCACCTGCATACAACATCATTCCTCTAAGGGTTCCAGTGGTTCTTGGAATCGAATCCTACGAGTGGGTTTATCCGATTGCAGTCGGGGAGGTCAGAGGTAGCCTCATGAACCCGCAGCCAATCTTCACGGCATACTGGAATTACGTACCATCTCCTGTGGAAGTGGCGATAACGATAGGCGTTTTCGCAATAATCTCGCTGGTGCTGCTGGGACTGCTGAGGGCACTGCCGGTAAACGCTCTGGCTCAGGGGTCGCAATGAGCATTTCAAAGACCTGGCCAAATTACTTCAAACTTTTTTCACTGATTTTTTCCTACCCCAGTCAGGAAGTGGTGGAAGAGATCAAGCAGATGGCAGATGGATTTCCAGAACTGAAACCGGAGATAAAATCCGCAATAGAGAAGTTCGTTGAAACGGAAATTGAGGAACTCCAGACAGAGTACACAAGGCTCTTCGTTTCATCCCATCCCACGCTTCTATGCCCGCCCTACGAGTCCTACTATCGGGAGGGATTGGTTTACGGGAATGCCTCTGTGGAGGTCAGGGAACTTTACGAGAGACGAGGTCTCAACTATGTCTACGAAGGCGAGCCCCCAGACCACATCAGCGTCGAACTCGACTTTCTGGCCATAACAGGAGATATGGAGTTCGTGAACAGGTTGAAGGAGTGGATATTTGACTTCACTAAGAGGGTAAAGGAGCATTCCAGTATTTACGGGGCTTTTGCTGAAGAACTGGAAAAGTACCTGAATAGCCTTTAGCATGCTTCCTGTCTGAGGTAGTGAATAGTGGTTAGCCAGCACAGTGGTTAGCCAACCTTGAACTTTCAGGGAAGCTGGTAGCACCAAAGGTGTGTTTTTGTTTTATCTTTGCAGGTTTGATGAATCTGTGAAGGCCCATCACTGAAATAATTGTAATTTCGCAAATATTATATTTTCATGAATTCCTTTAAAAGTCGTGAGATTCTGAAGTCAACTACGGTGGAACCTGGGAGGAGCGATGGATGAATCCAGAGCTGCCCTCACGGATGGGGAAGATGTTTACTTCTTTAATCCTTCTGGGGATTGGAAGTATATGGGCTGTAGGGCTGCACGCATACTTTACTCTCCCAGATAAAATACCAACTCACTTCAATTTTGAAGGAGAAAGCGACAGATACGGTGGAAAGGTAATATGGCTGATCCTTCCGCCCAACTTCAGCATAGCTCCAGTAATCTTCCTTCTTCTCTGGAAATACAGGTTTGTTCTGGTCAACAGATACCCTTACCTCATCAACCTGCCGGCATTCTTCACCCGTCTTGACAGAATTCCCGAAGACGAGAGGGCATACTGGATAAACAGGTATTTTGAGGTGCTGCTCGCTCTTGGGGTCGCTCTCACAGCATACCTGCTTGTAATAGAGTACGGGATTTATCTAGGCACAGTTGGTGGAAAAATGCCACGGTGGTTCATACCATTCACGTTTCTGGCGGCAATTCTACTGATTTCGGGATTCCTGATATATCTGAGAAACCTGTCTAGAAAATTCGGTGAGAGGATTGCCCAGAGTGGATATTACGAATGGTGAGGTGAGGGAATTTTTACGATTTTGGAAAAAATGCTAATTAAAAAATAAGTAAAATCTTTCTTCAGATTATCCCAGCATCTTTCAGATCTGCCAGCTCCTTCCTTCCCAGCCCAAGAAACTTCTTGTAGAGGTGATAGTTGTCTTCCCCTGCTCTCTTCGCAAGCCATTTGAGCTTCAAGGGCGTCTGGCTGAGCTTCCAGACAGGGTTAACCACAGTAATCTCGCCGTACCTCCTGTCCACAATCTCCCTGAAAACCTCTCTTTCCCTCCAGTAGTTTTCTTCCAGAACTTCTTTCGGCGTTGTAATCTTCGAATAGACCGCAACACCCTCTCTGCCCTCATCCCTCCACTTCAGCATTTTTTCAACGAGCTCCGCAAACGTGTACTTCTCGAACTCCTTCTGCAACTCCTGGTAAAGCACCTTCTGGTTTTCAAGCTTTATTCTGGCAAAGACGTTTGGATACTTCTCAATCAGGTCTTCCCTGCCAAGCTGAGTTACGAGAGCTTTGAAGTTGGGGTCTGTGAAGCCTGCTGCAAAGACATAGCCGTCCTTTGTTCTCCAGTAGGCGTAGGGAAAGACAGCATAGTCTAAAGGAAGAACCCCGACGTTTATTGGCTCGTTGAAAGCATGACTCCAGATGAGCTGAAGGGTGATTTTGTTCATGGCCTCCATGGAGGTTACGTCAATCATCTGTCCTCTTCCTGTTTTCAGCCTGTAGTATAATGCCAGAACAACTCCTGCAGCGCCGTATATGCCAGCGAGATTCGTGGCCATCCAGAAGCCGGGGGCTGTTGGCAGGTTGTATGGCTCTCCTGCCTCTGGCAGTTCTCGATTAGCCATCATGTAACCCGACATCGAAACGCCAAAAAGGTTTGAATCGGGCACTTTCGCAAACTCCCTTGCTTTCGGGCCAAAGTGGCCGTAGGCTGAGAAGGCAAGGTAGATTATGTCAGGGTTAATTGCTCTCAGCTGTCTGTAGCCAATGCCCAGCTCATCTGCGTAGCCTGGCGGGAAGGATTCGATTACGACGTCTGCATGTAAAACGAGCTGTTTGAAAAGCTCCCTGCCCTCCTCCTTTTCAAGATCGAGGGTCATGTACTTCTTGTTTCTGCCTTCAACAGCGAATGGCAGGCCTGTTCCGTCGAAGTAGAACTCCCCGAAGGGTGTGAGCTTTCTCAGCGGGTCGCCTTCAGGAGGCTCAACCTTTATCACCTCCGCACCCATCTCTGCCAGCACTGATGAAGCGAAGGTTGCTGCCGGGCTTGCCTGGCTTGTGTCGAAAACAACCACATCTTCAAGGGGCCCCTTCCTGAATCTGGCCCTCTCAACCTCAAAATACTGCTTCGAAACCTCATGCCACTCCATAGGCATCACCACATGAAGATGGGGTCTTTTTCAGGCTCAACACCCTCAGGTGGTTTTCTTCCGATGAAGTCGACCCAGTACCCTATTACGCCCTCCTTCTGCAGTTCATCAATCTCGTCATCGCTGAAGCCAAGCAGGGTTTTCAGGACGTAGCGGTTGTGGTAGCCGACAGGATGGGTTGACCACTTTATTCTGCCAGGAGTCTCGCTCATCTTCATTGGAGAGCCTGCAGCAACCATATCTCCAAACATGGGGTCGTCGTAGAACCACACGCTCCCTCTCGCTCTAAGATGCTCGTCCTGATAGACCTCCATGCCATCTCTCGCAACTCCCGCTGAGAAGCCGTGTTCTGCAGAGAGCCTGATTATCTCGTCAGAGCTCTTTGTTGCAACCCACTCCCCGATTATTTTCTCAAGCTCATCCCTGTTCTTCAGCCTTGCAGGGAGCGTTGCAAAGCGCTCATCTTCGGCAAGCTCAGGCTTGCCCATAGCGTTGCAGAGACCCCTGAACTGCTCATCCGTCAGAGCAGTTATGGTCACAACTCTCCCATCAGCTGACTTGAAGGCGTTTGCGGGAGATATGCTCGCGTCTCTGTTGCCAAGTCTCTTCCAGTCCTCCCCCTTCTTTGCCACATAGCTCCAGATGAAGCTTAGATGCCTTGCAAGGTTCTCAGCCTGCGTCACATCGATGTACTGCCCCTCTCCCGTCTTTTCTCTGTGGTAAAGGGCAGCCATACCCACCATGAACGCCGCTGCACCTCCGAGCATGTCTCCCGGGTAATAGGGCAGCTTTGCAGGAACACGTTCTTCGTAGCCTGACACAGCAGAAGCACCGCTTGCTGCTTGAGCTGCTGCATCCCAGCTGGGCCAGTTCCAGCGCTCGCCCCACTGCCCGAATCCGCTTATTGAAATGTAGATGATTTTCGGATTGATTTCCCTGAGCTGTCTGTAGCCTACTCCAAGCTCGTCCATGACTCCCGGCACGTAGTTCTCAACCACGATATCGCTCTGCTTTACCAGCTCGTAGAAAATCGCCTTTCCCTTGGGATGCTTTAAATTGAGCCCGAAGAAGTACTTGTTCCTCTGAACCCACATCACACCCTGGCTGTGCCCCTTCCAGAACCTGGCCCATATGTCAACGCTTCTCAGCAGCTCTCCCATTCCCGGTGGCTCGATCTTGATGACCTCAGCCCCGAACTCTGCAAAGAGTGAAGCGGTCTCCGGGCCGATTAATACCTGAGAGAGATCGAGCACCCTGATTCCTCTCAAAGCCTCTGGCTTCAGGAACGTCTGCTTTGGATCAAACAGCTTTTCCGTCCAGCTGAAATAATCTTCGTTTTCCATCCACACCCCTCCAGACTAATTTAACGATTAATTATGATGAGCTCATAAATAACGTTTTTCAGCGTTTATGAGCATGCATGAGTATGCAAAAATCGAGGTTGTAAATACACGAATTACTACGTATATTTTCACACCGCGGATTAAACGGATATGCTCTTTCCCACGGAGAAAACCAGATAGTTCGCGGGGATCTCCCTGCTTCCACGCTGATAAAGGGCGTTGCTCTGGTAAACTATCTCATCGAAGTTGAACCCGGGATATTCCTCGATAATCGCATAGAATCCTTCACGAAGCCTGTAACTTCCGGGAATCGTTGGTTTTGGCTCAAGAACGAGGGTATCATCCCACAGCGGGTCATCGCCTGCCTTGTCAGAGCCGAAAACCTCCTGGATTTTGGAGATGATGTTCGAGGCCAGCAGTATGTACTCCTTCGGATTGTAGGGGGCGAGGTCAAGCACCGTGCCTATGCCTGTGTCCTCCAGCAGGCTTTCGAGCGGATCGGGGTCAACCACGTTGTTGTCTATCTCTGTGAGCTTCACGTCAAGGCTCAGGCTCCTCTTGAACTTCAGGTTCTGAAACACCTTTTTGTAGGTGAAGCCACCGGCAGAATCTTCCTTGTCTATGTTGAAGAACTTTGAGTACTTCACCTTCATGACATCTCTGCCTCCATCGCTGCGCTGGTGAACGTGGACGGAGGCGAAGGTTACCATTATTTCGTAGCTTCTGTCAGGCAGCAGACCGAGAAATCTTCGCCTTTCAGGGGCGTTGTGAATGTGCAGACGCATAAGGCCCATGTCCACTCCCGTGCTGACCATTTCGGGGTCGGGCTTAACACTGCTGTCCTTTGCTGATATAAGGCTGTATGGCTCATCTGGAGTGTAGTTGTCGACAGAAGCGTCCATCACGTAGCCAAGATTCAGAATTCTTCTGGTCATGGTGGAAATAGGCTTAGGTTGTATAAATCATTATCCAAATATAGCGCTGAAAGAGATTAAATTGAGTTTTTATATTTTTATGACTTAAGATTTAATACCCGCTCTTATCTGAAGCTCCGGGACGGCGGAGGGGCGGGGTGGGCGGGATAAAAATATTGAAGTTGAAACAAAAATAATCGAAATAATATCAAAATTCTAGCCCCTGTAG
>CAZHKD010000041.1:0-3854 GCA_964533255.1 uncultured archaeon
CTTTTCAGGAGCCTGTATTCACCTCTATCCCAGATTATCACCTTTCCGGCCCCGTAACCCTCGCTTATTTCACCTTCGAAGTCCATGTAGTCAACGCTGTGATCCTCCACCTGAATTGCCAGCCTCTTTTCTCCTTTTTTCGAAGGCATGCCCTTGGGAACAGCCCAGCTTTTGGCAACGCCGTCCATTTCCAGGCGGAAATCGTAGTGGAGCCTGCTGGCATGATGCTCCTGAATCACGAACTTCATAGAAGATGGTGGGTGGAGTTCCATATTAATTTTGGCGAGCCGCCTTTTGAGTTCCTGCTGGTTGTGCCATCATTACCTCACACACCCAGCCTCATTTTTATTCCGCCACCTGATTTAATCCGGACGCCTGAATCGACACGATGCAAGGGAAAATATAAGGAAAAAGAAACTGGAAAAGCGGCTACCTCACCTTAGTCCCCGGCTCAACCTCCTTTTCGGGAGTCAGCAGGATTGGTTTGCCGTCAACGTCTGCAGCCAGAATCATCCCTCTGCTCTCAACACCCATCAGCTTTGCCGGCTTCATGTTGACAAGGATTACGACAGTTCTGCCCTCCACGTCTTCCGGGCTGTAAACCTCAGCTATCCCGGCAACAACCTGCCTTACCTCGTTCCCGACGTCAACTTCCAGGCGGAGGAGCTTTTTGCTTCCCGGAATCTTTTCAGCCCTAACAACCTTCCCGATTCTGATGTCGAGCTTCTGGAACTCCTCGATTGTTATATATTCTGCCTTTTCCTTACCCTCACCCATCGTCTCACCCCTCTCCTTAATCTCAGCCTTCCTGATTCTGTCCATCATCAGCTCTTCCATCTCCCGGATTTTGTCGTCGTCAACCCTCTCAAAGGGCACTTCTGGCCTCTTCACCTCAATCCTTTCAGGAATGCTGAGCGCATCGTCCAGACGAGCCTTTTCGGCGTCCACCCCTATGAACTCTGCCATCCTCTTCATTGTTCTGGGCAGAACGGGATACGCGTAAATGGTCAGAGCTCTGGCGATTGCGAGGCACGAAGCCACGGCCTTCTCCGCTTTAGCCTTATCGCTCTTTATCAGCTCCCAGGGCTTTGAGCTCTGGAAGTAAACGTTTCCGTATGTGGCGAGCTCCATGAAGGCATCGCTTGCCTCCTTGAACTCCCATGAGTTCAGAGCTGCAAGAATCTTCTCCTTCGTCTCCCTGATTTTATCCAGCACCTCGTCATCGACATCCATGGTCACGCTACCGAAATTCTTCCAGGCGAAGTGCATGACCCTGTAAAGGAAGTTGCCCAGCGTCGCTATAAGCTCGTTGTTCACCTTATCTCTAAAAACCTCCCAGGAGAAGTTCAGGTCTTTCTGATGGGAGGTGTAGTTCACCATGTAGTAGCGGAGGTAATCTGTGTTGAAGCCAGCTTTCAGATAGTCGTCCTCCACCCAGACAACGTATCCTCTGCTCTTGGAGAACGTCTTTCCTTCAACCTTCACCATTCCGCTTGCAACTACTGCTGACGGCAGCGTGTAATCGGCTCCTTTCAGCATGGCAGGCCAGAAAATGCAGTGGTGGTAGACGATGTCCAGACCGATGAAGTGGACGATTTCAGCTCTGTTATCAAGCCAGATTTCCTTCCAGTCCCTGCCCAGCTTCTCACACGCCTTCTCGGTGAATGAGATGTATCCGATGGGCGCATCAACCCAGACGTAGACGACCAGCTCCTCCTCTCCCGGGAATTTAACGCCCCACTCCAGATTCCTTGTTATGCACCAGTCCTTCAGCTCCGCTCTCACCCACTGCCTTGCGTAGTTGAGGGCGTTTTCGGTTCCTCTCAGGGAAGCCAGGTAGTCCTCAAGGAAGTCCTTGAACTCGGTCAGCCTGAAGAAGTAATGCTTCTGCTTCCTGAACTCTGCTGGCGAGCCGCATATCTTGCATTTAGGCTCTTTGATCTCCCCTGGCTCCAGATGCCTCCCGCACCCCTGGTCGCATTCGTCACCCCTCGCAACGGCTTCGCAGTAGGGGCAGATTCCCTCCACGTACCTGTCGGGCAGAAACCTCTCGCAGTGCGGACAGTAAGCAAGCTCGATCTCCTTCGGGTAGATGTAGCCCCTCTGGATGAGCCTCTTCACAATCTCCTGAGTCCTTGCGTGGTGGTAATCGCTGTCCGTCCTGCCGTAAAAGTCGAATTCGATGTCGAGGGCTTTGAAAACCTCCTGAAAGTGCTGGTGGTAGATGTCCACAAGCTGCTTCGGCTCCAGGCCATGCTGCTCGGCATTTACTACGATGGGCGTGCCGTGGCTGTCGCTCCCACAGATGAAAACAACGTCCTCTCCGGCCATTCTCAGGTATCTAACGTAAACGTCTGCGGGGATATAGGTTCTCAAATGCCCGATGTGAGCCTTACCGTTAGCGTAGGGCAGCCCGCAGGTTACCAGCTTCACAGACTTCACGGGCTCTGCAGGCCTGGCGGGATTGGTGGAGTTAACCTGACTGGAGTCCATGGGGTCGCATAGCACTGAAGTGGATATAATTTTTCCTGTCTTGGGTTTGATTTTTCGGGTTTGAACTTGCCACTGGACATCCGAAACATCAGGTGCCCATAAACCTGCCCGGCCAGAATTGTGACCATGAATCGTGCAATCTATATATACTTTCAAAGTCAATGCAAAGCATGGCTAAGCACATCGGTATTGTTGCCTGCAGTTCTGAGGGGGCAGCTCTCTGCTACCGCACCATCTGCTTAGAAGGTGCCGAATACCTCGGCAGGCACGCCCATCCTGAAGTAACAATGCACAACTATCCTTTGAGCGAGTACATGAAGTACATCGAAGCTGACGACTGGGAAGGCGTTGCGAACCTGATGGTGTCGTCAGCGGAAAAGCTGGCCAGGGTTGGAGCGGACTTCGTCATCTGCCCCGACAACACCATCCACCAGGCCTTCGACCTCGTGGTTGAGAAGTCACCTCTCCCGTGGCTCCACATCGCCGAGGAGGTTGCCAGAGAAGCCGCTGATAGGGGTTTCAGAAAGCTGGGCATACTGGGAACCCGCTATCTGGTGGAGAGTTCCGTCTATCCTGAGAAGCTGAAAGCGGTGGGCATGGACTGCGTGCTTCCCGAGCCGGATGAGAGGGAGCGAATTAACGACATAATCTTCGACGAGCTGGTCAACGGAATTTTTCTGGATGAATCCAGAAACTACTTTGTCGAAGTCATTGAAAGGCTGAAGGAGAAGGGGTGCGATGCTGTCGTCCTTGGCTGTACAGAAATTCCGCTGATTGTAACTCCCGAGATCTCTCCGCTTCCATCGCTGGATTCGACGCGTATTCTTGCGAGAGCAGCGCTGAAGAAGGCTGTTGAGTGAGTAACTCATCCCGGGGACTGCCATGAAGACGACGAAAAAACCCATCAGGTTCATTGAGCTGAGCCATGTCATCCACGACGGCATGCCGGCCTATCCGGGGCTGCCACGCCCGAAAATAACCGCTTACCTGAGCCATGAGGAGTCCCGCCAACGCTACGAGGGGAAAGCGGAGTTCTGGATCAGCAGGGTGGAGATGGTTGGAAATACAGCAACGTACCTGGACAGCCCCTTTCACCGCTTTCCCGATGCTCCAGACCTGAGCTCAATTCCCCTTGAAAGCGTTGCCGGCCTTGAAGGGGTAGTTTTGGATGCGAATGCTGACGAATCGAAGCGTGAAATCGGGGCTGAAAGTCTGGAATTCGAAAAAGCTGAGCTCAGGAACAAGGCCGTCCTTATCAGAACCGGTTGGGACAGGAGGTGGGGGAGCGAAGCCTACTGGGAGCCCGGGCCATTCCTCTCATCGGAGCTCGCAGAGCTGCTGGTGGAATGCGGTGTAAAGCT
>CAZHKD010000041.1:3954-13033 GCA_964533255.1 uncultured archaeon
GGCCATTCCTCTCATCGGAGCTCGCAGAGCTGCTGGTGGAATGCGGTGTAAAGCTCGTTGGAGTTGACTTCTGGAATGTGGACGACATTTTCGACCTCTCACGCCCGGTTCACACGAAATTGCTGGCTGCGAACATCCTGATCGTTGAAAACCTCTGCAACCTGTATGCGCTGCCGGGGAAAGGCTTCAGGTTCTACGCCGTGCCCCTGCGAATAGCAAAGGGGTCTTCCATGCCGGTGAGGGCCTTTGCCGAAATTGATGGATGAGTATAAACTCCCAAGAGTCTCAACGGCAAACGCTGCATTCCGTCAGCGTTGGCGCGTCGCTAACCCAGTATCTGCAGCAAAACCCTCCTCTTCCTCTTTCTCGTATCGAAGTTGACCACAACTATCTGCTGCCAGGTTCCCAGCATCAGCTCTCCGTTGCTGAAGGGCACAACAAGGCTCGGCCCCACTATGCTGGCCTTCACATGGCTCGATCCATTATCATCGTGCCAGGTTTTGTGATGCTCGTAGTCCTCGCCGTATGGAGCAATTCTGTTCATGATGCGCGGGAAGTCCTTTTTAAGGCCGGGCTCGTATTCGATTGTGGTTATCGCCCCTGTTGAGCCAACGCTGAAGATCAGAACAGCTCCGCTCTCCTTTCCACTCTCTCTAACGAATCTCCTGACCTCATCCGTTATGTCTGCCATTTCGTCCATCCCGAGCTCTACACTTATCTCCCTGATCATCCTCAATCCACCCCATTGAGTTTGCGCAATTACCGAACTTTAACCCTTGCGTAAGCTGTCAGTCCCGGCCAACCCGTCAGTTTTGAGCTGCAAGTAACGCAACCAAAAATGAGAAATAGATACATGCTTAATAATGAACAATGGACTACATATTCGAGGAAGTGGTTGTAAAGCCATCAGATGCGCCCAGATACGTGCTGGACGGCGTGGAGATAGACATCTGGTCAGAGCCCTACGAGCCATACCACTCAAAAAGCATTTCTGAGTACGTGAAGGAGAGGATTCTCGAATACGACAGGGAAGGGCTCGATCCATTTCCCGAAATAGTTGGCAAAGCCGTTGAGAAGGAGATGGTCAAAAACGCTCTGCTGAGCGGCTCAAGCGTTCTTTTCGTGGGTAAGAAGGGTTACGGCAAGACGACCTTCTCCAAATCCCTCCTCAAGCTTCTTCCTGAAAGGCTCCTGGCCATAAAAGGGTGCAGAATCCACGACGACCCTGTCAAACCTGCCTGCTTCTCCTGCAAGAAGAAAGTAATGGAGGACGAAGTTGTTGAGCTGACCTGGGTGCCGAGGAAGTGGATAAGGGTGCCCGGCGACCCCATGATGACCACCCGCCAGCTTATAGGCGGGATAAGCATCCAGAAAATAAAGGAGGGTTACGAGCTCGACCATCCCGAGGTCTTCACGCCCGGCAGGGTTCTGAAGGCCAACAGGGGCATAGCCTACTTCGACGAGCTGGGCTCGATTCCCTCTGCACTTCAGACCATGCTCCACGAGCTGATTGAGGAGAAGCAGATAACGACGCCCGAGGGCGACATCGTCCCGCTTCGAATCGACGCCTTGTTCATAGCCTCCACCAACCCTGCAAACTACAGGGGCACATCAGACATCAAGGAGCCTCTGATGGACAGGATGGAAGCGGTTCCCATAGGCCCGCCGGAGTCGCTGGAGGAAGAGATTCAGATAGGGCTGAAGAACATGTCTCTGAAGCATGGAGCTGAGATTCCGGAGTGGCACCTCAAAATCATCGCAAGAACAGTCAGATACGGCAGGATGAAGGATAAGTGCCGTTATGCTGCCCGCATCGAAGTTGAGCCGTCGTGCAGAGCCACAATAAAGCTGTTCGACCACGTCAGAGCGGCAGCAACCAGGAAGGGCAGGAAAGCGGTCATGATTGCGGACTACGGCGAGAAGTTCGAGGTTGTGAAGCTGGGACTGAGGAGCAGGATGGAGCTGGACTACGAGGACGGCATAAGCAAAGAGGAAGTTATCGAGAGGCTTGTGGAGGAAGCAATAAACAGGACTTGCGGCGAAATATACTCGGGCATACTTCCTGACGAGTTCCCATCCATGATGGAGGAGATAGGCGAGGCGGGAGAGATAAGCGTTTATGAAGACAACCCCAAAGAGTTCCCCAACATCTGGAAGCAGGTGATAATACTGAGCAAGACTCCAGACCAGGTAGAGTCAGCCTTCGAAATAGTCCTGGAGGCAATATCCAGATGCACCGGGCTTGTGGAAAGGATCGGAGATGGAGTTTATGAGTGCAAAGCCTGAGTGCAGAGCGTGCAAGGAGGATTTTTTTGATGAGAAATTCGTGTCAGACCTCCTGTACTCCATCTTCAACCCCTATCACAGAGACACCGGCAAATTCGACGTTCAGGAGTTTCTCAAGAGCAAGATAAAGGACAGGGAGCTCCTCGAGAACTTCGACGTCTTTTCAGCCATTTTCAACGACATGGTGAAGACCTTCGGATACGCTGAATCCCTCTGGATGGACAAGTTCGAGGAGTACAAGGAGGCGAGAAAGGAAGTATGGGAGGAAATCAAGGAGATGCTCTCGGAGGGAAAGCTCAGCGTCGATGACATAAGCATAAGCGAGCTTGTTGACAACCTCTACGAGGAAATTCTTCGCGACCTGATAGAGATGGGCTACATAGAGGGCGTAATCAAAAAAATCCATCGCAAGAAGGTTGTTTTCAGCTCCGTGGCAGAGAGAATGATCGGCGAGAAGGTTCTCGCAAAGGCTGTTGAGGACATGGAGGAGAAGGGCATCGGTGAGCATGAGGAAGAGAGAGCTGGCCTTTCTCCATTCCCGGGCTACGAGATAACGGATTACGATGCCATGATGCACACTTTCGACATGATAGACATCCAGGAGACTCTGATAAAAATTGCAAAGAAGAACTTCGAGCTGGAGGAGTCAGACATAGTTGTCAGAAAGCCCAAGAAGAGCGGTAAGAGGAACTACGTGATGCTGATAGACACCAGCGACTCCATGAGGGGGCGCAAAATAATCGGGGCCATAGAGGCGGCTTTAGCTTTAAAGAGGGCAATAAGAAAAGGGGGCATGGACGAGCTGGTGACAATAGCCTTCAATCACAGGGCTGAGAGAATAAGGGAAGGAGATCTGCCAAACCTGGATGCGAAGGGCAGAACCGACATAGGCCTGGCTCTGAGGAGCGCCAGAAGAGAGCTGAGGGGCTGCGACGGCAGGGGCGTGGTGTTTCTGATTACTGACGGTGAGCCAACCTCAAGCTACAACCCGTATCTGAGCCCCTGGCGCTGCGCCCTCATGGAGGCCAAGAAGCTGAGAGACGTTGATGCGTACCTCCACATACTCATGCTGGGCAGAAACGCCAGGTTTCTGGAGCTCTGCCAGATGATGGTGAGAGAGGCTGGAAAGGGAAGCATATTCTACTTCTCAGACCCTCTCAGACTGAAAAATTATGTATACAGACGTTATCAGTCGAAGTGATTGGGTGACAGTCTTATTTCATCCTCCCACAGCTCTGCGTAGCCCAGCCTGTCCCTGATTATCAGATAGGCCATCTCCGGAGGTATCGCCCCCACTTCAGTTATTATCAGGTCTATGTAGTCCCGCGGCGTGGCGTCGAAGGCGGGGTTTCTCACCTTTACCCCTATCTCCAGAAGCTCCTTCGGAGCGACCTCTTCGCTACTCCTCTCCTCAATCTCAACCAGCTCACCCAGCAGGGTTTTCGGGCTGAACTTGTAGGTCTCAGCGGCAACCATGAATGGGACTCTCGCCTCCTTTGCAGCAAGGGCAATTTGCGATGTGCCAATTTTGTTTATAAGCGCCCCGTTCACAGTTATTGTGTCCGCTCCCACGATGACGTAATCCACCTCTTCGATGAAGTATCTGACGGCGGAATCCACTATCAGAGTAACGTCAACTCCCACCTCCTTCAGCTGCCTGGCCGTTAAATGACCCTGGAAGCGGGGTCTGGACTCCGTTGCAAAAACTGCTGCAACCTTCCCCTGCCTGAAAGCCTCGCTGATGATGGCAATCGCCGCTGAAGAATTGCAGTGGGTCATTATGACGGCGCCGTTCTTTATCCTCTTTGCTCCAATTTCTCCAATTCTCTTCTGGGCAGTGTTCACCCATTCGATGAATTCGTCTGCCCTCAATCTAACACATTCCAGCTTCTCCGCATTGCTTTTCAGGCTTTCACATCTCATGACGAAATTAATGGCGTTGTAAAGGCTTACCGCAGTGGGCCTGGTCTTCAGCAGCCTTTCTGCCGCCCATTCGACCTCTTTAAATGTCCTTGCGTTCTCGGCACATAGCTTCAAAGTCTCTGCAGCGAACTTCGCTATTCTGGCAGCTCCTCGGATTTCCATCCTCTCAATTTTCCGTGCAGCTTCCTCAACTATTACTGAAACTTCAGCGGCGCCCATCAACTCACCTCCCCGAGGCTGCCAGCAATGCAGCCCCTTTTGCAACAGCAAGCGCATCTTTTATCACTACAAACTCGGGTTCAAATTCGGGCATCAGGTATTTTTCAATTCCCTCCTTAAAGTCTTCCTCTTTTAACAGCATGGAAATCCTGCCCCCAAAAGCGACGCATTCGGGATCGAGGAGCATTATGGCAGAAGCGACTTCACGGCAAAGCACGTCAAAGCCCTCGTATTTTAAAAGCTCACTCCTACCGAGCTCTCTTCCGAATTTCTCCTTTATCTTCCATCCACTGAAAAAGGTCTCAAGATGGCCAGCGCCGCCGCAAACGCACCTCTCACTTCCACCGACATAGACGTGACCGATCTCTCCGGCAAGACCATGCCCCTCATAAAGCCCCCCGTCAACAACGATTCCCGAACCGACACCAGTGCCAAGAGTTACTGCAAAAATGCTGTTGAATCCTGTGATGTGTGCAGCGTAAAAAGCGAAACAGTTGGCATCGTTGATCATTTGGTACTGAAACTGCGCCAGCTCATCCAGCTTCTGGAGATTTGAGATGTTCGGTGCCCTCAGAATTTCTCCTTTGCGCACCCATGCAGCTATTCCAAGAGTGACCCTGCAAGGCTGGAGCCCATCAAGCAAATCCACCAGAATTTCAGGCTTGCTGATGACCTCTGCAGTCGAGAGCGTAGCGACATGGAAAAATTCGCCGTCAAATCCCACAATATCAGTAAAGGTGCCACCCATGTCGACACCTATGCTTTTTGCTTTATTCATTTGAATCATTCCTCCCCTCTCCATCCCTCCACAATTCCCATGTCCCCTCAAAATATTCAAATTTATTTCCTGCGAAACGACTAATAACCCCGGGTGTTTGATTAGGTGGTGGAGACTATGGTACCTACGAAACCCCTTTCAATGGAGGAGGGCGAAAGAGCTGTCAAGCTGGCTCGAAAAGCAATAGAAACCTATCTATCCACCGGTAAGGTTATTGAGGACAGATTTGACGGTATTTTCGCTGAAAAAAGAGGCGTTTTTACGACCCTCAACAAGCACGGGACGCTGAGAGGTTGCATAGGATTCCCGTATCCCATCAAAAGGCTCGATGAGGCGATTATCGAATCTGCCATCGCCGCCGCCGTAGAGGACCCCCGCTTCCCTCCGGTGAGGCTGGAAGAGATGGGGGAAATCGAGGTGGAGGTCACAGTCCTCACACCGCCAGAAAAAATCGAGGTTGAGCCGGTAAAGAGACCTGAACAGGTTGAGATTGGAAGACACGGCCTGATAGTGAAAAGAGGATACCGATCAGGCCTTCTTCTACCCCAAGTTGCAGTTGAGTATGGGTTCGATGCAGAAGAATTTCTGACGCAGACGTGTCTGAAGGCTGGTCTGCCTCCAGATTCGTGGCTGCTGAAGGACTGCGAGGTTTACAGATTCGAAGGGCAGATTTTCAAGGAGGAAAAGCCAGGAGGACGGGTTGTGGGGGTGGATATACGCTCATGCTCCATTTAACCTCCTCAGAACCTTTCCAGTATGTTGCCCGGCAAAAAATGCTGCAAAAAATAGAGGGATGTATGAGAGGGAGTACCCTGAGAGAACCCTAACAAGAAAAACAAATGGAACGGGGATATGGATGGCGAGAAACCATTCTCTGGAGAACTTCTTTGTTCCGGCTCTCCAGTACCCAAAAGGGATGTTGAGCAGCACCACAAATGCGAGATGGAGGGTTAGCCAGAGCATTTCTGGGTGTGGATGACCGCAAAATATAACCTTAGCGGAAAAATCCTTCCGTGCAAAAGCCTAAAGAGATGGCGGTGAAAAAGGGCGTTGGCGTCTGACATGAGGGTGTTGATTGCTGGTGGCGGTCCGGCCGGAAGTCTGGCTGCCCTGAATATTGCGGAAAATGCCGATTCTGGAGGGCTCGAGTATAAAGCCCGTAAAGCTGATGACCTTGAAATAGTCGTGGTGGAGGAGCACGCTTCGGCAGGCTTCCCGGTTCAGTGTGGGGGACTGATAAGTGAAGATTGCTTCACCGAACTCCAGAAATACGTATCCGACAGGAGCAGACTCAATACTATCAGGGGAGCCTTTTTCTTTTCCCCTGATGGGAACTGCATGGAGGCTGTTGGGAAGACCAGAGCAGTTGTTATTGAAAGGAAGGTGCTGGACGTCCAGCTTCTCATGGCGGCCTCAAAATACGCTGAAATAAGGGTAAAAACAAGACTCTCTTCTTTTAACGGCAAAAAAGCCAGGCTTGAAGGTGTGCAGACGGAGTATCTTAGCTACGATGTACTCATAGGGGCAGATGGGGCTGCCTCCACCGTTGCAAAAACTGCAGCTTTCCCGCGCCCTTCCTATTTCTCCGCAGTCCAGATGGAAGTTGAATTTGAGCCCATGGATGACAGTTTTGTGGAGCTGTATTTTGGCAGGAGTTACTCGGACGGCTTCTTTGCCTATTCGATCCCCATCAACTCTGATACTGCAAGAATCGGGGTTGTTTCGAAGCAGAATCCAGAATACTACTTCAAGAACTTCATCACAAAGCACCCTTCAGTCTCCAAACGGGTTAAGGGAAAGATCACAGAGCTGAACGCTGGAGCAATCCCCATCGGGCTTGTAAACTTCGTTAAGGGGAATCTAGCTCTGATTGGCGATGCAGCCGGCATGGTGAAGCCGTATACCGGTGGTGGGCTCTACTACCACCTGGTCGCCGCTGAGAAGCTGGGCGAGCATTTCCCGAACCTGGAGGAGTACCAGAAGTCCTACAAAAGAGAGATGAGGAAGGAATACGATGTGGGCATGAAAATAGTCAGACTGTATTCACTGCTGGACGACGAGGACTACAACCACCTCGTCAAAGCTGCCGGAGAAATTGATCTCTCAGAATTAGATATGGATAGACCCTCGGGTGTTCTCAACCTGATACCAAGCATTTTGAAAATTGCTTCAAAACCGTCTTTGATTAAAAAAATGGCAATGGCGTTTTTTGGCTATTCCGGTCTTTCGGGACGGCTTAAACCGGTTTAAATCTTCTTACCTCTGACCCTGTCCACGTCAAACTTCGCCTTCTGAGATATGTGCATCACCGCAAGAGTTCCCGCCATCACCGGGTCGCTGATGACCAAGTCAGCCACTTTCGGAACGCTTCCAAACATGCTGAGGGATATGACTGGAATTCCAGCCTTCTTCAGCTTCTTGACCTCTTCAGTTATCTCCCCACCCATCAGACCACCTGCCAGTACCAGAACTTCAGCTCTGTGGAGCCTCGCCACAGCCCTCACAGCTTCCGCCAGCTCCTCCTCTCCAACGACCGGCATGGTGTCAACGCTTATCCGCTCTCCACGCAGATTGTGGCGGTCGGCTTCGCTTATGGCACCCATGGCCACCTGAGAAACCAGAGCCCCGCCGCCAAGCACGATAACTCTTTTGCCGAAGATGTGCTCGAAGGGCCTCTCCTCCTGCATTTCGATGACCGTGTCGAGCCTGGAGATCTCATCCAGCATTTTCTCGAATTCTCCGCCATCAACCTCCAGGTATATCAGAGCGTTTCCTGCATGCTCCCCATGCTTTATTATGAAGGTCTGGGCGAAGGTGATGTTTCCGTTATGGTTCGCTATGATGGCCGTGATATCCCTCAAAACTCCTATCTGGTTCTTTGCGATAATCTGAATGCCCCTCAACATGCTAGAATTTGGCTCCAGTAAGTGTTTTCGTCTCTATAACTCCATCCACAGACCTTATTTTCTTAACAACAACCTCGCTGAGCTCCTCGAAGTCCTTCACAACGATTTTGGCAATCAGATCGTACTCGCCGAACAGCGGGTAAAGCTCCTCCACTTCCTTAAGTTTCGCAAGCTTTTCGTACACCTCCCGCTCCTTTCTGGGAGACACCTTAATCAGCACAAAGCCCAGAGCCATCGAGTATCCTTATGCCGGAAACTAATTAAGCTTTTTGGATAACAAAAGAGTTATATTACTTCTTTATTACTTCCATTTATGGGAGACACAACAGTCCTCGTGATAGGTGTCCTGATTGGATTTCTCTTTGGCATGACCGGAATTGCTACGCTGTTCAACCTGATGAACGAAGCGCTGTCAGAGACCGCGGCGCAGCTCAGCCAGATCGGCGCAGCGTCAACACTGATACTGCTGGTAATAGCCCTGATTCTGATAATAAAGGTGAGAATACTGTCGTCCCTGATAGTGGGGGCAATTATAGGAGCGGTGCTGAACACAGTGCTGGAAATGAACGGCATTCACATTGTAAACGATGTGTTCTCGGTAATCCTGAAATCCCTTGGCATGTAATCTATCTTCTTTCGATTTCTTCCATCTCTTTGACTCGCTCAAGGAGCCTTTCCCAGTAGATGCTCATTCCTATCACCCCTTCTGTTGAGTGGAGGCACCGGTATATTTACCTTGAGAGTGGGGCGAAAGTAATAGGCTGCCCTAATACACGGTGCTTATGTCAGTACGAAGGTTTTCTAAATCCTTAGCGCATCCGAGCGTAACAGGAGCAAGGTTTGACGGCGCGTCTCCCTGGATGTACTTACTCCAGCCACACAGTGTCGTCAGGCTTCCATCCGTACTTGAAGACCAGAATCCTCACAAACTCGCTCTCGACGAAGTGGACGCTTTTCGGCTGGCATA
>CAZHKD010000042.1:0-12748 GCA_964533255.1 uncultured archaeon
GAGCCCACAGCAGCAAGGATGAAGCCCAGTCTGGTGTTCCAGAGTTCCCTCGGCATGGGATCACCAGCCAGGGCTATGATGCGTGATATAAATAATTTTGGTTTTAAGATTCTAATGATTATTAATTATGAATTTGGCACGATCGGAGGCCAAAACCAGCATGAAGCATCACCCATCGTCAATCTCCCTCACAGTTTTTCCACGCTCTGAAGGAATAACTCTTATCTTGGCACCTTCAAATTTCTTCCTGAACACCTCTCCGTCAAGAACTCTGTCCAGAAATACTGCCAGTGCTGCAACCTCGCTGTGGGGCTGGTTACCTATGGCTATGTTGAAGTCGGCAAGCTGGTAAACCTCAGGAGGAACCTTCTCAGCTCCGATCACAACGAGAGCCCTGCTCGCCTTCTTTATATCTTCAATTTTCTCGGGAAGGGGTAAGCCATACATTGTCAGATGAACTACGATGCCATCGAACTCCTTTATGAGCCGGCGCCAGCCATCTACTTTCTCAATGAAAAAATTGCCTCCCCACCTTTCAGCAACATCTCTAACGCTATCAAAAACGCTCTCGTCGTAAGTGTCGAAGTATATCCCTTTAGCCCCAAAAGCTCTTGCTGTTAAAGCGACGTGCGTGGAAAGCCTCTTGTCTCTCCCGGGACGATGGCCAAGCCTGAGAACGTACACATCCATGCGGTCAGTAGGTTTTGCTGCATTTCAATTTTTAGTCCGAAGGTTATGGTGATTTTCAATCCAGCTTTATTGATCTCCAGGTTTTACCGTCATATACTCTGATGGCCTTTGCCTTCGCGTCAAAGTATATGTTGCCCGCTTCGGGGTTTTTTGGCATTTCGAGAGGCAGATTAAGCCTCGAAGTTTTGAAACCCTCACCCTCAATTTTTCCCTTCCCTTCTTCCGGCCTCGCTCCAAATGCCATACAGGAGTATAATTCATTCATCATTTATTATGTTTGTGTCTGTGATTGAATCTCCAGCAAATTTCGGTTGGGTGATGTACCTGCATATGTGCCTACATTTCCATCTCTCTAACTTAATACCAAATTATCTATAAACCTATCTACAAATAAAGCTTTAATATAATTGTTGAATTAAAGTAAAATCGACGTGGAGGTGTTAGGAAGTGGGCAGGTTGAGAAAAGATGAAAAAGGAGCGATAGGCATTGAGATTCTGATAGTGTTCATAGCGATAGTGCTGGTGGCAGCAGTGAGTGCAGCGGTGCTGATACAGACTGTGGGCTTCCTGCAGCAGAAGGCGACAGCTACTGGAAGAGAGACTACTCAGGAAGTATCTAGTGGTGTGAAGGTTTTTAAAGTAATGGGTTATGTAACTAGTCCGAGCACTTCTGGGGCTACGATTGATAAACTTGCAATATACATTGAACCAAATACTGGTGGTCAGGAAATCGATCTCAGCCAAGTCGTTGTCAGACTTAGTGATGGAACAAAGGAAGTTATGCTTAATTACAGTAGCTCAAGCTTTGTGAAAAACCCACCATATGCTGACATATTCAACGAGTCAACTGCATTCCCGTCCTCTCAACAGTTCGGTATAATCGTCCTGCAAGATGCAGATGGCTCATTGAGCGCAAGCTACCCAGTGCTGAACAGAGGTGACAAGGTAATACTTGCCATTGATACAAAAACGGTATTCACCGGGATACAACCAAGAACTGATGTTACAGGAGAGGTTCGCCCAGAGTTTGGAGCTCCAGGCATTATAGAATTCACAACACCGCCAGCATACACAGATAACGTTATCGAACTACAGTAAAGTCTTAATTAATTTTTTAATTTTTTGCATAAATTTAAAATAAATATAAAAGTCTACCTCAGTTTAATCTATCACGCTCATCACTTCATGAGGTGACCGAAATGGGTTTTGATATACTGAAAAAAGTTCTCAAGAAAGAGGAAGAGGAAAAAGAGGAGGAGGTGGTGCTGGAGGAGTCTACAGTGGAAGACGATACGGACAGAGCTGAAAATGATGACACCATCATGAAGCTCAACGAAAGGCTGAATGACATTGAAAACCGCCTTCCACGCATCGATGTATCCCTCAACAACCTGAAGAGGGAAATAGACGGATTGAGGAATGACATTCAGCGAATAGACGACTCGATGAAGGATATGATGACCCTTTATGAGGTTGTTTCCGCCCAGATCAATCCGTTTGTTGGAACGTCCAAGGTCACCGCGTTAAGCGTCGAAAGGCTCGACCGCATGGAAAAAAAGCTTGAAGAGCTGGAGGAGCTTCTGGATAATATTCAGTATGATTTGAGGCTGATCTTCCGCTCTGGCATGGATTTGAAAGAAATTGTGAATGAGGTCCTCTATGAGGAGGTGTTTTCAGAATGAACGAAGAAAATCGTGAGGAAGAGCAGATTGAAAGTCTTGGTGGAAATCGCAATGTCATAAAAATCGGACCTCTCCCGCCAAAAATGAAGGAGGAGTTTCAGGAGGATAAGTTCCTCAGCGACGCTGAGATAAAGCAGAAGCTCGAGAGGTACAGGGGGAGAATCCCGTCAGTCCTCCTCAAGGATGTTTACGATGCGGTAAAGGGAAGGAAGATAACGGATGACCAGCTCGCCAGGATTCTTGAAAAAGTAGAAAAAAAGTTTAAAGAAGCGTCTGGAATTAATGTAAATGACATTTATGCAAAAATAGAACGACTTGAAAAAATGCTGGAGAAGACCATACGCTCACAGGAGCAGCAGAGCCTAGAGGGCGCTCAAGAGGTAGCTAAACCATCAGAATCGGAAATTGAGCACCAGGTTCATGCTGAGGTGTCAGAAGGCATGCCAGAATCACATTCCGAGATCCAGTCAAAAGAATTACAGGAGGTGAGTGGTTTGGAGGCGCTAAATGCTGTCAAACTGAAGGAAACCCCAAAAACCACAAAGGGAATAATGTTCATGCTGAAGTGGATAGAATACCTCATTGAGAGGGTTGGTTACGAAGGGCTGGAGGATGCATTGAATTACTATGTGGACATAGGCTGGATAAGCGAGGACGTGATGTTCGACGTTATGAGGTACGCAAGGGGTATAAGGCTATACCACCAGAACTCCGACTGGCGCCCCGTCGGTTACCTTAACGTGCAGGATCACCTGATGTCTCTGCTCTTCATTGAGGCCCTGAGAACCGGAAAATTCAGCAAAGAGCTCATGCTTGCTGTTGAACGGGAAATTTACAGAATGAAGAAGGAGGTAAGCGAGCTGCATGGGATTTAGCGTCGCTGCCTCCTTCACAATACTGCTGATAACAACTCTGATAGTCTCCGGGATAATACTGAGCGAGTCCATACATAAATTCAAGGAAGCGAGGCAGGTGTACCTTGAAGAGAAAGAGAAGGCCATTGAGGTTCTGACAACCAGTTTTGACATCATATCGATAGCCGCATACAACACTTCCTCAACGGCACACAATCTCGTAGTCGTCCTGAAAAACACGGGTTCAACGACTCTCGAAACGTCCTACTTCAGCGTCCTGGTGGATGGGGTGCTTGTAGATGCCAGTTACAACGCTTCATACTTCTATCCAGGTGAGTACCTTCGCATTGAGGTTTTGGGGCTCGGTGGAGGGGCTGGGAGCGCACACCGGTTAAAGATTGTGGCAGAGAATGGAGTTGCAGTCTATGGAAGCTATCAGGTGACCTGAAATGGGCTTCGGAGAGGTTGCTGCTCAGATAATACTCTTCATCGCTGTAGTTCTTCTGGCCTCGTCAATCTCAGCCGTGCTGTTTGTTACCGTTCAGAAAATGAGCGTGGAGGTGAGAGAGCAGGGAGAAGTGTTTAAAAAGCTCATTGGAACGGACTTCGAGATAATAAATGACCCGGTGAACGTGCCCTACGATTCGTCAAAAAATGCCTACGTGTTCTACGTTAAAAACACGGGGAGTGAGGAGCTCACGTTCACCAACAACACGCTGACAGTGCTCCTGAATGGTTCCGCGGTTCAGTTCACAACATCGACGCAGGTGCTGAAACCGGGTGAAACGGGGATTCTTTACGTCTACACGCCACAGCTGACAGGTGATAACAGGCTGATTGTCGTGTCTGAGAATGGTGTGAAGAGGAGTTTTGAATTTACGGTGTGAGGTATGGCAAGGCTGTTCTCGGTTCAGGTCGAGAATGACGAATTCCACAAAAAGCTTGGTGGAGGGATACCCAGAGGGACTCTGGGCGTTCTGATTGGCGAAAATGGTAGTGGGAAGAGTGTTGTATGTCAGAGAATAGCCTACGGCCTTCTGAAAAACGGCGTGTCGGTGAGCTACGTTTCAACCCAGCTCACAACTGTGGATTTCATAAAGCAGATGTCAAGTCTGGGGTACGGTGTTGAGTCACATGTCATATCCGGAAACCTTTCATTTTTCCCGGTGTACCCCCTCATAAGTGAGCTCAGGGAGAGGCAGGATTATCTGAAAAAACTCATCTCAGGCAAATCCATATTCGAAAAGGACGTCATCATTATAGATTCGTTCTCCTCACTGGTAAAATTCGACATAAATCCAAAATCTGCCATAGACATCGTGGGCTTTCTGAAGAGGATAACAGCGACGGGTAAGGCTGTGATTCTCACCATACTGAGTGACGAAATCGAGAAGGATACTCTCCTTGAGATAGAAAGCACTGCCACTTTCGTAGGAGAATGCAGTTTGAGGAAATTCGGAGCTGATGTGAAGAACATAATGACCATCAGGAAGTACAACTTCGCCCTTCAGCAGTATCAGAAGCAGATCGCCTTCAGAGTTGAGCCGAAAATAGGCCTGGTTGTTGAGATCGCTGCGGTGGCATGATATGGCACACGCCAAGTCTGACAGGCTGGAAGACGCCCTTAGGAGGAATCCACACCTCAGGAGGTATTTGAATGACGTGAGGAAGAAGGAGGGGACAGTCCCAACCTTCGTTCCCCAGCTAACCAGGGACATGAAAGCGCTCCCCCGCCCGAACGTCCTGTATCCGGTTGGAGACCCAGTTTTCATACACATTCATACGGACAGGGAGGGGAAGAGGAGGTACATTGCAATCGAACCCAGGTTGAGGGAGGATGAGGTGGAGAAGTTCAATGCGGTCATGGACATGATGCTGGAACTCGCTCCCTATGAAAAGCCCCCGGAAACAGATGAAGAGATGAACACGCTCATAGACCTCCTTTTTGAAAAGTGCGTCCAGATTGTTGAAAAGCGTACACCAATGAAAAAGAGTCGCTTCTCCCTCGGCCTTAAAAAAATCCCCCTGACCTATGAGGAGGTGTATACTTTTAGGTACCTCATAAAAAGAGAGGTGATCGGAACTGGCCCCCTTGAGCCCCTCATCAGAGACCCGTTCATAGAGGACATCCACGTAATTGGCCCCAAAAACACCCATGTGGTTCACAAAATCTTCGACATGATGCCCACCAACATAGATTTCGGGAATGACGTCGCCATGGCAGAATACCTGAAAAATATTGGGGAGCGCATAGGCAGGCCTGTGAGCGAGAGAGAGCCGATCGTTGACGGCTCTTTACCGGATGGCAGCAGGATTAACATAATATTCTCAACCGATGTCAGCCTCAAGGGCCCATCTTTCACGATTCGTAAGTTCACTGCCGTCCCGATATCCATTACCCAGCTCATAAGCTTCGGAACGCTCAGTGCAGAGGTTGCCGCGTATCTCTGGCTCTGCCTTGAGTACGGGATGAGCATATGGGTGAGCGGGGAGACTGCGAGCGGTAAAACAACGACGCTCAACGCAATGATCCCGTTCATAAAACCTGATTCGAAGATTTATACTGCTGAGGACACTCCGGAAGTTCAGGTGCCGCATCCAGTCTGGCAGCAGCTCAATACAAGAGAGCGTGGCGAAGTTGGCAGAGTTGACCTCTTCGATTTGCTTCGTGCTGCATTGAGGAGCAGGCCCAACTACATCATAGTCGGGGAGATTCGAGGCAGGGAAGGTGCAATAGCCTTTCAGGCAATGCAGACTGGTCATCCTGTTCTTGCCACCTTCCATGCTGGAAGCGTGAAAAAGCTGATACAGCGTCTTACTGGAGAGCCCATAAATGTGCCGATAACGTTCATAGACAACCTGAATGTTGTGCTCATCCAGCAGGCCGTTTACAGAAGGGGTCAGTTTTTGAGGAGATGTCTGGTTGTGGAAGAGATTGAGGGATACTATGAGGAGGTTGACGGAGTTGTGACTAGAACGGTTTTCGAGTGGGACAGCGTTACCGACAGGCATGTTTTCAGAGGGCTCTACAACTCGTACGTTCTTGAAAATAAAATTGCCCAGACTGCCGGTTTTGAGGATCCCAGGCAGATTTACGAAGAGATGGAGCTGAGATCGATGATTTTGAAGAGAATGGTGGAGAACAAGATCTTTGATTACTTTGAGGTCTCTAAGATCATCTGGAATTTCTACAAGAAGGGCATAGAGGGTCTGCCCTTCAGGTTGTGATAGCCATGGTGGTCAATTTAAGGCATATCGGGATAGCCCCGGAGAGGTACCTCAGGTACATACTGCTTCCCACAGTCGTTTTTTCACTGGTAATTCTCCTCGCCATAATTTTACTTCTTCAGCGGATTTCAGCTATTTTTGGTCCCTTTGCAATCCTCTTCTACTTTATCCCACTCCTCATGCTTTCGATAGCCGTGCTCTACCCCAAAATGCTGGAAATAAGGATGAAAAATGAAATAGAAAACAACATTCACCTCTACATAACGCACCTCGGAGCTTTAGCTACATCGGAAATTGACAGGAAGCGGATGATGGAGATAATTTCTAAAAGAAAGGAATATCGCGCTCTTGCCGAAGAAACCCGTAAAATTTACCTGCTGATGTCCAAGTGGAATAGAAATCTGGCCCAGGCTTGTCGTTTCCTGGCCAAGAGGACTCCCAGCAAGATATTCAGCGACTTCCTTGACAGAATGGCCCATGAACTCGACAGCGGTGAGGACTTTAAAGAATTCATAAAGAGGGAGCAGAAGGTGGTTGTAAACGCCTTTGCCACCCTTTACCAGGGGAAGCTATACAGTATAGACGTCTTTAAAGAAATTTACGTGTCAATTGTCCTGTCTCTGAGCTTTTTCGCTGCATTCGCCATTATCATGCCATTCCTTACTGGAATAAGCATTACAACGACAATCTACCTCATAACCGTGTTCTTCGTGATTATAGAGATCGGTGTTATACTCTACCTGAAGGCTGTCGCTCCGGAAGACCCGCTGTGGCAGACTTCAGGAGAGATGACTGCCGTTGACAGAAAACTGTACAGGCTTTTCATGGTGTTCATGGCGGTCTGTCTTATCGTCTTCACAGCTTTACTCTTTGCACAGTTCGTTTTTGGTATAGTTGACCTGCCCCTGTCTTTTATAATGAGCATATCCATCACGCCCCTGATAGTCCCAGGTCTGATTGCAAGGAAGGAGGAAAAAATAATTGAAAGTAAAGATAAAAATGCTCCATCATTTATTATGAGTCTTGGTGCTTCAGCTTCGGCCAGAGGTGGGAACGTCCTTGAATCCCTTAAATACCTCACAGCTCACGATTTTGGTGCTTTAACTCAGGATATCCGCGCACTGTACAGGCGTTTGAATACGAGAATAAATAAAAGGAGGGCCTGGGAGAAATTTGCCATAAACACGAACAGCAACCTCATTTACAGGTTTATAGACATGTTTGTTGAGGCGATAGGGCTGGGCAGCGATCCCAAAGATGTGGCGGAGATAATATCTGACAACTTCATCACAATGAACAGCCTCAGGGTCAGAAGGGCTCAGACGACCAGCTCCTTCGTGGGTATAGCGTACGGCGTTATAATAGGCATCGCATTCTCCCTTTACATCTCCTACGGCGTTGTCGAGTCCATGAGCTCACTGTACTCCTCACTTGAAGTAGCGTCCCAGTTCCTCGGGTCTTTACTTTACACTGTGCCGGAAAAAGACCTGAGCATGGTTAACGGCGTGATCTTCTTCATTCTGCTCTTTCACGCAATCCTCTCCAGCATTTCCATCAAAATAATGGATGGTGGTCGATTCATGAGCGGGCTTGTGCATATGGTTGGCATGACCTGGTTCGCAGCCGTAAGTGGCTACCTGAGTCAGAAAGTAATAACTTCGCTTCTTCAGATCGGCTGAGGGTCCGGCACCTTTCTTTACACCTTTCGAAATTTTTTTATATCATCATTACTACTATTGTTGTGGTGAGAATATGTTAGACTCGCCCTATCTTTTCACAATCGACCCTCATATTCTGAGAAGCATAAATAAAAGCACACTGAGGAAGAGAGTTTTGATGCACCTGGATTCTGTCTATCCTAACGCTGATTACCTCGCCAATATCGCCAGGAGAATCGGCAGCGACCCTTCCAATGTCCTGGGCTGTTTGAGGGGTATGGGGAACAGGTACAACGGGAGCAGCTCTCTAATTGAGCTGGGGCTTGTTGAAGTTCTGGAGAAGGACGGGTACAAGTACTATCGCATTACTGAGCTCGGCAGAAAGGTGGTCAAGTACGTAAGGGAAGTGTACAGGAGTGTTTACTGATGCTTATGCAGAGGGCAGCCGAAATTGATGACGTAATGGACTTCGTTCATGGCTACCTGATTCTGAAGTCGTACATCTTCAGCCTGAAAACCAAGGTACGGGAGACGATGTATCCAAACGAGGGTTATGCCAACCTCTGGAGAAATTTCCTGAGGAAGGTTGATTTTAAAGAACTGCTTTCAGATGCAGTTGGGAGAATATCTTCACCGGTTGATGGGGGGTTCATAGACATTTACGACACCATGGACCGGGCATCCTACTTTGCCCTCATCCACGCCCAGCACCCCAACATCACTCTCGGTTTTATAAAGGATGCGGACCTCTGGAACATATGGCTTGAGAACGGGATATACAGAGTCGTACGGGAAGCCATCGCTGAGTTGCTGGGTATTGGGAAGGGGGACAGGATTGTCGATTTCGGATGCGGGAGCGCATCGCCATCGTTCTACGCAGATATTGTTGGATATACTGGATACTACGCAGGTATAGATCTTTCAAAACCCCTGCTCAGCATTGCCGAAACCAAGGTCAGGAATCTGGGGCTATATGACTGGGTTAGTCTCAGACTTGATTCAGCTGATGCTAAGCAGGAATTCAGGAGAAAATACGATTTTGCCATCCTCTCGTCGGTTCTTGAATACACAGGAAGCGTCAAAGGCGTTTTGAGAAATTCACTGGATGCGATAGGTTATGAAGGGAAGGTTGTAGTATTCTCAGAGATTTTTTCCGACATCGAGCCGGAAAAAATAGAAATTTTCAAACTTTATTACTCCCTTATACCCTCATTCAACGATTTCCCGTCGGTTTCGGGGATACTGGAGATACTGGACGAAATCGGTATAAGTTACAGCTACAGGTTGATTGGAAAGCACTTCCTCCTGATTGATGTTCGTGGAAAATAGCTCATTTTTCACCTTTTTCGACCTCTTCCAGAGCCTCCAAAAGCAATCTCCCGCTCTCCGTAATTCTCACGAGCTTCTTGCCATCAGCTCTGGCGAACGTGACAAGCCCAGCTTCCTTTAATTTCTTGAGCCTTGCATAAACAGTTGGGTACTTCAACCCGCTTTTCCTGCTGATCTCTGCCACATACATCTCCCCGGCGCTCAGCATTTTCATGAGGCCGACATGTTTTACGAACACCTTTATGGCGTCTCTGTTAACCATATTTCCACCCTTCAGATATTATCGGGCGTGGGCTAAACTTAACAGAGGAATAATAGCAAATTTGACTAAATAAATATTTCTGTATTCGATTGAGGTGGCTGTTCCGCTGAGAGACATCGGCACAACCACCATCCGTGGAAAGATTAAAAACGCATGTCTGGCGTAAAGTCAACGCTGGTGAAAGGCGTGGACGAGACGAGCAAAGCCTTGCAGAGGATAGCGAGGGGCGCGGGAATAGTATTTGCCGGAACGATCATCTCGATGCTCTTCGGGTTTCTGGGCAGAGCTGTGATAGCCAGGTACCTTTCGGTCAGCGAGTACGGAGTTTTCAACCTGGCATTGACGGTTCTTAGCATAGCTCTGATTGTTGCAACGCTGGGCTTTCAGAACTCTCTGCCAAGAGAGGTTGCCTATTACAGGGAGAAGGAGCCTTCGAAGATTAGAAACCTGACCTCTACCGCTCTGGCTGTTGCATTGGTGAACAGCATAATCTGGACTGGAATTCTGTTTCTTGAAGCAGGGAGCACCTCTCAGTTGTTCAGAGATGAAAGACTGGCTTATGCCCTCAGGATAATGATCCTCGCTCTTCCTTTCTGGACATTAACCGCCGTAATAACGTCTGTTTCAAGGGGGTTCGGAAGGGTCAGGGAGCAGGTGTACTTCCAGAACATAGCTTATCCGACCGCGTTTCTGGTTCTCGTGGTAGCAGGTGTCCTGCTGAAGGCACCATTCGCTTTCATATTCATTGCTTACGTCATCGCTCAAGCAGTCACACTTCTCCTGCTGGTCTTTGACGTTGGAAGGAGCGGTCTTTTTGAGTTCGGGCTTCTGGTGGATTTAAGGCTTGGGAAGGAGCTGATAAGGTTTTCAATCCCGCTAATGCTGACGGGCATCGCGGGCTTCGTCATGACGTGGACAGACACACTGATGCTCGGGTACTACAAAACTTCGGAGGTCGTCGGCACCTATAACGGAGCCGCACCGATTGCCAGACTTCTGCCGGTTTTTCTGGGCTCGGCCGGGGTGATTTACCCATCCCTGGCCACAGCCTTTTACGCTAGCGGAAGGACTGAGGAGCTCAGGAGGGTGTACCAGATTCTGACGAAGTGGATATTTCTGGCGACGTTTCCGCTCTTCGCGTTGGTCTCTCTTTTTCCCGAAGCCACCATAAACTTCTTTTTCGGTGAGAAATATGCTTCTGCAGCCTCGGCACTTCAGATTCTGGCTCTGGGATTCATGTTTCACACGTTTCTGGGGCTGAACGGCCTCAGCCTGATTGTGATCAGGGAAAGCAACTTCGTGATGTACTCCACGTTGGTTTCCGCAGGAATAAACGTCGCTCTGAACGCACTTCTGATTCCGGTTTACGGTATTGAGGGCGCTGCTACGGCCACCACCGCATCTTACCTTGTAACGAACGCTCTGAACTCGCTGAGGCTCTATCAGAGAACCGCCATACACCCGTTCAGCAGGAACTACGTGAAAATTCTCGTGGTTGGGTTTGCTCTGTCTGGAGTCATTCTGGCTTCAGGTCTGAGAGCGATGCACATCTGGTATGCCATCCTGATTCTGGCGGTCTTTTTCGTGGCGTACCTCCTTCTGATCCTTCTGAGCAGGAGCATTGACAGGGAAGACATCGAGCTGCTTCTGGCGATGGAACAGAGGCTGGGGGTTAATCTGGAGGGTGTGAAGAAGGTTTTGAGGAGGTTCGTTTGAGAGCTTTCTGCACGCTGCTGCAGCGCCGAAGGCTCTTACGCTCAGCCCAGTGGGTTCTGACACTTCCCCATTTGATCACTCCTGGCTCATTTACTGCCTCAGCGGAACTCTCCCCTTTCAGCCCGAAACCGCACCCGATAGCCGTTCTTGCTCGGATGTTTTGGGCACTCCGGAGTACCCAAATTCATAAATTCATACACGTCCATATATTATTTTCGTAAATCTTATAATAAACCAAAAATCTTAAGTATTCTGGAATAATATTTACTACGCTTTTGATGAAGGTGGTCGGCATGTGGAGCGGCTACATGGGCAGAGTTCTGAGGGTGGATTTAACGAGAGAGGTTGCGTGGTTTGAACCTCTGCCCGACGAGAGCGTCCTAAGAAATTTTGTAGGAGGGAAGGGACTGGGCCTGTGGTACCTGTTCAGCAGCGTAAGGGAAGGAATCTCTCCCTTCGACCCAAGAAACCCCCTGATATTCATGACCGGACCCTTGACAGGGCTGAAGGTTCCATGCGGAAACAACACCACTGCAGTCTCTATAAACGCCGATACTGGCTACACGATTGGAGCATCGCACACCCACGGCTTCTTCGGGCCAAACCTGAAGAAGGCAGGGTTTGACGGGATCATAATCACTGGCAGGGCTAAGGAACCGGTATATTTGTGGATAAACGACGGAGAGGTTGAGATAAGGGACGCCACAAAATTCTGGGGAAAGGATACGCACGAAACTGAAGACCTGGTAAAGGAAGATGTCGGCATGGAAAAGGCAAGTGTTGCAGCAATAGGGCCTGCTGGCGAGAACATGTGCTGCGGAGCCGGCATCTGGAACGACAAGCACCACTCCTTCTCCCACTCGGGCATGGGGGCCGTAATGGGGTCCAAAAACCTGAAGGCAATAGCAGTTTACGGAACTCGGGAAATAAGAGTGCATGACGAGGAAAAGCTGAAGGAAGCTGCGAAGAGCTGGCAGGAGAATTTATGGAAGAGCGACGTTGTGAATGCTCTGGCGAAAGGTGGGCTTCCGCGCTCCGAGTACAGATACACCAAGGAGAGCTACCTCCTCTCAGCCAGGAACTTTCTGGATGTAAGCCCTGAAGAGTTCGCTGTCGGAATGTCCAGGTTCAATTACACTCCAAAGGCATGCTTCAACTGCCCGATAGCATGCTCTTACGAGGTGGAGGTAACCGAGGGCGAGTACAAGGGATTTGTTGCAACGCCTGCGGGAGGAGGAGAGAACCTCGAAGGAGTTTCGTCACTGCTGGGCGTGTATGACCCGGGAGCCACCTTCTACCTGATAGAGCTCGCCGACAGGCTGGGGTTTG
>CAZHKD010000043.1:0-12740 GCA_964533255.1 uncultured archaeon
GGTCCGTGATCTCCCTGCCCAGAGTCATCTGGATTCTGCTTCCGTCCGGCATCGTGGCATCGACCATGGGCTCCGCCAGGTTAATGTGCTTCCCGCACTGCTGGGCGAGCTTAACAATGAACCTGTCCAGGTAGTCGGGGTCGTCAAAGACCACGTTCGTCCTCAGATTGGTGTAGCGGCTGTGGAAAACATAGACTGGCTTTTTATGACCGTTGCAGGAAACATCTTCGATGTAGGGGTCGTACATAAATGCAGTGATTCTGTCATACAGGACAGTTCGCTTTAGTATCTCGTAAAAGACCCTTGCATAGGAGTCTGGAGAGAGGTCAAACCTGAAGTCGTGGATTATTTTGTCGACATGCTCCTTCAGCAGCTCCTCCTTTGAGCGCTCTGTGACTTCTTCAGGTGCAATGGGGACATATTCCAGCTTTTTTAGAACCTCGTCAACAACGTTCCTCTCCTCATCGCTCAGTTCGGGCTCGTGGAGGTAGTACATGAGGTCTTCATCCTTAGCCAGAATGTGCACGCTGGCGAACACATGGTCTCCGTATACGGGGTAGCTGGTGAGCTGCTCCCAGCCCTCGGGGGGATGAAAATTCTCTTCAAGCTCCTTGGCAAGCTCCTCAGTGCTCACATCAATTTTCTGCAGCTCTTTCTCGGGAGACCTGTGGAGAAGTTTCAGCTTGAAGCTAATCACAATCATCATTATAGCATTTGGAGAACAAAAACCTTTTGGTCAGCGGTGCTTTCCTGAGAATTCAGAGACCTTTTTCACTCGAAAACCTTCACTATCTCCCCCATTCCCTTGCTTCTCCCTTCTCTGAAGATGAACTTCTGGCCGGGGAATATGAACTGGGGGTGGTATTTGAAGCGCATTCTCACTCTGCCCCTGTCCCCAGCTTTCAGGTACTCCGCGTCAATTTCTTCGAAGACAACGGTTTCGGATATGGTTTCCAGATGGATTACGGGCTCGTATCCGGGCTTTATTCTGGTGGGGTGACTGAAAACGTACACGTCAGCCTCAAACTCCCAGACAGTTTTTGGAGGAATCTTGGTGACGACCATCCCCCTCCTCAGCTCGTCGTACCTCACGCCCTTTACAGCCAGACCCACTATGTCTCCCCTCTCAGCCCTCTCAACCCTGTAGTAGTGCATTTCGATGCTGAGAACCCTTGTCTTCCTGAAGCTGCCATCCTGGAACGGACCTATCAGTACTTCTTCACCCTCTCTGATAACTCCGCTCTTTATGCTCCCGCTCACAACTGTTCCGACTCCGCTGACGCTGTAAATTCTGTCGATGTACATGATGAAGTCCCTTTCAATGTCTCCCCTCTTTGGCAGGCGGTAGAGGAGCTCTTCGAGAAGCTGGTAGCCTTCAAGGGTGATGGACGACACCTCTATGACAGGCACTATCAGGTCTTTGCTGGCAACGAGCCGGGCAGCCTTCTTTGCGTCTTCTCTGCTCTTCACCGCATACGGAATCCTTCCTACCTTTCTGAGGGTCAGCGTAACCTCACTCCACACCCTCTCCAGCTTCTCCGCATCGACCATGTCTGTTTTTGTTATGGCTATTATGACTGGCAGGTCCATTGCCAGAAGGATGCCAAGGTGCTCCCTCGTGGTACGCATGATTCCGTCGTTGGCTGCAACGACAAGCAGGCCGTAGTCTATCTTCTGGCCAAGCAGGCCTCTGATTGTGGTGCGGAGCCAGGGCTCATGGCCGACCGTGTCAACAAAGGAAACGATTTTGTCGGCGTTCTCCACAATCCAGGCTTTCTCAGATTTGCTCAGCGGATTTTTGAGCCTGATCGGTTTGCCATCTTTGAATCCGAAGACTGCAAAGCTGAGATCAGCGCTGAGGCCCCGCTCAATCTCGTGCTTGAGGACGTCAAGGTACACCCTCGCAGCCCCATCACCGTCGTCAGGCTTCCCTGTCAGCAGGCAGCCCACAAGCGTCGACTTACCGTGGTCAACGTGCCCGGCAGTGCCAACCAGGATGTGCTCCTTCGGCTTCGCCTTCCCGATTTCAACGATTCCTACGACACCACCATTTATCTCGTATTTCTCGACCGAGATAATTCTTGCACCAATCTCCATGGCCAGCATTTCAAGAACAGACAGCGTCTCATCAAAGCTCTCCTGGGGTATTCCTTTCAGGCTTCCAGAATCGGAGACACCCACTACGTATATCGCTCTGCCCTTCCCCATCAAAAGGCGGTGGTTCATCTGACAGGCCAGGCTCTGGAATCGCTCAGCCTTCAGATGGTGGGATGACAGCATCTCCTTGAACTCCACGTTCTCCCTTTCTCCTTCCCTGACTATCTCCAGCAGCTTTTCCATTTTCGGGAACAAGTATGATGATGAAAATTTATAACATTTCCGATTCGGGTGGGGTTTGCCGGGTGTCAGTGAGCAATCCAATCCTGAATGACATTTAGCGGAACGGAATCAAATCGCTGATTTTAATTAACCCGGGATCTGAGTTCACAACTGCTTTTGCAAGGTTCACCATGACGTTGGCTGTCCCCGTATCACCTCCTGTCCCACTGCTTCTCCAGACTACCGGATTGTCCCCGTCGATTGCGATTTCCTCGTACTCGTCTGCTCCAGCATAGGCGTGGAACTCAACCCTGATTACCTCCTCACCATCCTTGACTCCTGAACCGAAGCCTATCAGCCCCAGGACCTTCCCGGCCTCAACGATCCTGTCATCCCTTGCAACAACTATTTCCTGCCCCTCTTCAACGTCGTCAAGTGCAATGTTCAGAGCTTCGGCAATCAGGCAAACGGACTCGCCATACCCCACATGCCCTGTCAGCTCCCTTCCGAGCTTCTTCCGCACTTCATCAACTTCCATGCCGAGTCCAATCTTCTTCTGGAAGCTCGATCTCCTTTTCAGGGCGTCTGCACTCCTCACGGCTCTGACTCTCTTAACCTCCACCGAGGTTGCTGAGAGAACTACGGGGAGAAAGTCGAGCAGAAATCCGGGATTTATGCCAGCTCCAAGGACGCTTACGTCGTTTTCAACGGCAAGCTGGTTTATCTCTCTGGCGAGCTCCGGATAGCGAAATTCCGGATAGCTCAAAGTTTCGCACGAGCTCACGACATCGAAACCAGATTCAATGCACTCCTCGAGCTGTGGAAGTATGTCTGGGAGGAATGAACCGGTGGTCAAAAAAACAACGTCAGCACCCTCGAAGTCCAGAGAATCCTTTATGATTGCATCCTGCCCCACTTTAAGTTCACCGAATCCATCAATTTCATCGATCTTCTTTCCGACGAGCTCGGGGTTTACGTCCACGGCTCCAACCACTTCAAACCCCTTTTTTATGGCAGATTTCGCAATCAACCTGCCAATCTGCCCAAAACCGTAAATAACAGCTCTCATCAAGCTTCAGTAGGGAGGTGGGATAAAAAGGTTCTGGTAAGTGGTCTTCTTGGGTGATGCCTTGGTGAAAGAAAACCGTATGCTGAAACTCCGGGTGTGGGAGCGACTGGTTGGGAGGGATAAGTGGAGAGACAATGGCGGGTGGAATGGAGAACAGTACAGACTGGACGCCGGAACAGCTAAAGCGTAATTCAATAAAGTAGAAATAAAAAAATTAAAACTTAGGCAGTCAGATCAAACCTTTTTCCCTGTAGTACTTCTCTGCCCCTGGATGCAGCGGAATCGACATGCCGTCGAGAGCAGTTTCAAGCGTTATGTCTTCCGCTCTCTTGTGGGCAGCTACGAGGACGTCTCTGTGCTCGAATATTGCTTTGGTTACCTCATAGACGATGTCTTCGGGCACGTCTTCCCGGGTTGCCAGCATTGCAAGCACTGCTACGGTTTTGACATCCCTGTCCTGGCCCTTGTAGGTTCCCGCCGGGATTGTGTACTGAACATAGAACCTGTACTGCTGACTGAGCTTCTGGTAGATCTCGTCAGGCACTTCAACAATCATTACGTCTCTGACTGCCGCAACATCGCTCACCGCTGCTGTTGGCACTCCGGCAACGATGAATCCGGCATCGATCGTCTTATCTTTAAGGCCATCAGCAACCTCTTTGAAGTTCCTGTACTCGATATTGGCGTTGCTCTCATCAATGCCCGCTGCTTTCAGAATCTGCAGAGCATCAACGGCCGTTCCGCTTCCAGGTGCACCAACTGCAATCCTCTTACCCTTCAGGTCGTAAATGTTCTTTATGCCGGACTCCCTCAGCGTTACGATCTGTATGACCTCTGGGTAGAGCGTTGCTATTCCACGTATGTTTTTAACCGGATTGTCCCTGAACATCTCGAGCCCTTCATATGCGTAATACGCGACGTCGTTCTGAAGAAGGGCCAGTTCTGCCTCCCTCTCCCCAATCTTTCTCGCATTCGTTACAGAGGCTCCAGAGGTGACTGCCGTTGCCTTCACCCCTTTTGCGTAGTCATTGATTGCTGTCGCCATCGCTCCACCGATGGGATAGTATGTGCCGGCAGCCCCACCTGTCAGAATCGTAAGCTGGACTTCCTTCTCAGCCGGAACCTGAGCCTTTTCCTGCTGAGCACAGCCTGCCAGCAAAAGTGCAGCCCCGATTGCCAGAAGGACTATCAGGTACTTCCTCATTAGATCACCTGATTGTTATTTTCTCAACTGCCTTATAACGATTACCGAAAGCAATATGAGCCCAGTTAATTTATGCTGGGGGTTGGGGGAAATCAGTAGCAGTCCCGTGGCGAAGGCTACAGCCCTCTCGTAGTTCTTAAGTTTTCCGGCAAGATACCCTATTGTCCCCGCATTTACTGCGACGATGCCCACCATAACCGAGAGCACAACTATAAGCAGGCTGGTTATGCTGTCAAGAGTGGGCCTGACACCGATCAGCAAGATTGAGGGTGTGAATATGAAGATGTACGGAACTATGTACTTCCCGATCCCGATCTTGAAAGCGTTGAGGCCGGTCTTCCAGGGGTCGCTTCCGGCAATCGCAGAGCCAGCGTAGGCAGCCAGAGCTACCGGAGGCGTCAGATCTGCTGCAACTCCAAAATAGAACACGAACATGTGGGCGGGAAGAATGAGTTCCGGGTACTGATCAATGAAGTCCCTGACGTTCATCCCGTAGCTGAGAGCCATGAATGTTATGATGGCCGGAGCGGCGATGGTGCTCGTTATGATGTAGTTGGCTGTGGTCGGCACGCCCATTCCCAGCACAAGGGAGACCAGCATGGTGAGGATCAGTATGTAGACAATCTGACCCTGAGAAATTTGAAGGGCTGCTGCGGCGATTTTGAAGCCCAAGCCCGTTAGGGTCACAACCCCAACAATTATGCCCGCCGAGGCACATGCCAGAGCCACGGCAACGGCACTCCTCCCGCCATGGCTCAGGGCGTCAACCAGGGTCGATATTATTTCTTTGGCCACATCCGTCCACGGCCTCTCCCTCTCTTTCAGGTTCGATAAAACTGGATTCAGAATTATTATTGCGATGACGACGAAAATAGCGTATACGGCTGCGAGTATGGGGGTGTAGCCACTCACCAGCATGTAAATTATAACTGCCAGGGGGATCAGGTAGTACCAGCCGCTTTTCAGCACCCCAAAAAAGCTGGGCAGCTCCTCTCTGGAAAGCCCCTTCAGGTTCTCCTTTCTCGCCTCAAGGTCAACGGCTGTGAAGACTCCGAAGAAGTAGAGGAAGGCTGGGATTATTGCGGCATATACGATGTTCACATAGGGCATCCCGACGAACTCTGCCATTATGAAGGCCGCTGCCCCCATGATGGGCGGCATGATCTGACCGCCAGTCGATGCAGCAGGCTCAACGGCTCCAGCAAATTCTGGTTTGTAGCCCACCCTCTTCATCAGGGGGATCGTGAAGGCTCCTGTCGTAACTGTGTTGGCAACAGAGCTGCCTGAAATCGTTCCCATCAGGGCACTGGACACAACAGCAGCCTTTGCCGGACCTCCGACAAGACCTCCAGTCAGAGAGTACGCGAGGTCGATGAAGAATTTCCCCGCGCCAGATTTCTCCAGAAAGGCTCCGAAGATTATGAAAAGGACAACAAAGGTGGCTGAAACTGTCAGGGGTGTGCCGAATACACCTTCCTTGGTCAGGTAGAGGTGCTCGAGTATCTCCTTCCAGCTGTAAGCCTTGTGCTCTATGAACGGCAGAAATGTCCCGAACTTCGCGTAGAGGATGAAGATTAAGGCTATAACTACCAGAGCCGGATTTACAGCCCTGCGTGTCGCTTCCAGCACGAGAATAATCCCAAGAGCAGAGACGACGTAATCGGTGGTTGTAAAGCCTATTGCTGCTCTGTGAAGGAGGGCGCTGTAGTTGATTGCTATGTAGAGTGCCACATATGAGGCAATGGCTGCCAGAACCACGTCGTAAACCGGGATTTTATCTCTTTTTTCATCCGTCGAATCCTTTCTGAAGGGGAATAGGAGAAAGGCGAGAGCCATGACGAAGGATAGGTGAACGGATTTTACGATGTCTATGGGCAGCATTCCAGTATATGATCCGTTTATGACATGGAACGTCGAAAATAGGGAAGAAATTGCCACTATGAGTACAGCCTGTTTCCCAGTAAGTTCTCTCTCGTGAAAGAACTTCCTCTCAAGCTTTGTGACGTCGAATTTCCGAACATCAGATGCCAACCTTCCACCTCCAGTATTCGTAGCGGGGGATAGTTTTCACTTTGATCGTCACAAGTCTGCCGAACTTCTCCAGCACCAAACGGTTATCGCCAATTTGCAATATATAATCGTTTATAGAATATGTCGAGATGGTGAGCGACTCGAGCTCTCTGTCAAGGTAATACGCCATCCACCCCTCTCCATCCACATCTTCAAATGAGAAGTTGCCCGAACTGGGCGTACTGGGCAGCCCCCAGCCAGCCGATTTTGTCAGGGTTTTTTTGAGATGTAGCACTGCACCATCCACTTCGTAGATTTCAATCCACCTGGACAGCTCCACAGAGTGGATGAAGGAGATTTCAAAGGTTGTTCTATTCTCGACGGGGATCAGCTCTCTCCCTTCACTGCCGCTTATCTCAAGAACATTTACCGGCAGTGATGCGTAGGCTATGAATAGCGAAAATAGCAGTACAACAAGCAGATAGAAAGGCAATGCGCACCTCTTCATCGACTGCCCTCCTTCAGACTGGCATCTCTCGGGCCGCCTCAATTTAACGTTTTTCAGAATTGTGCTCTGCTGTTTTGTTTATGCCTCTCCGTCCCCCCTTTAACTATTTGTGGTTGTGGTCTCGACAGCATATTCATTCAGCCGTCACAACTTTTTAAAAGTATAAGTTGTTATTAATGTCTATGGAGAGTTTCGTTAATAAGGAATTTTTTGAATGGGTTAAGCAGGTAGCTGAGAGGTTGAGGGAATATGAGCTTGACGAGATAATCGTTGTGCATCACAACGACGCTGACGGAATCTGTTCCGGAGCAATCCTCTCCCACCTCTGCGGTTGCATGGAGCACAGGCCGGAGCGGATCTGCATTGAAAAGGTCTATCCGGAGGTGGTTAGAAAGATTCATCAGGGAAGAGAGGGAAAGATAATCGTTTACACCGATCTCGCTGGCCTTGCGGCTGAAACCATAGCCAAAATCGATGCCGGCAGGAATACAGTTTACATCATCGACCATCACCCGGCAAAGAGCATAGAAAGCGATAATGTATTCGTTCTCGATCCTGAGCTGGTTGGAATCTCAGGAGACACGTTCATTTCTGCTTCGACGCTGTGCTATCTGGTCAGCAGGTCAGTGACGCACGAAATGGGAGAATTTGCGTATCTGGCAGTAGTCGGAGCGGTAGGAGATTACCACGACAGAAGCGGCGGCATACTGGGTATCGACAGATACGCTCTGCATGAGGCAATCCACGCAGGGCAGGCTGAAATAAAAATTGACAAGCACAGGGAGAGGTACTACATTCCGTTCTTCGATGAATACGCAGACGTGGTTGCAGGATGGCTGACGAATCTCGGGGTTGTGGGTTACGAAGCTGAAGGCTATAAAAAAGGTGTTGAGGCGTGTATCCAGGGTTTTGATGAAGGCACAATCGAGGAGGCTGAGAAGCTCGAGAGAGTCAGATCAGATAAATTCAGCGAAGCGGTTGAATATCTGAAGAGTGGGGGGTTGAATGCCGGAAAGCATACTCAGTGGTTCCATCTCGAAAACATGTTCTCTCCAATGGGCGTTAAGGCCGTCGGGGAGTTCTGTCAGCTTGTAAAAGACATGACGTTTATGGACGAGGACAAGTACCTGATAGGCTTCCAGGACATGCCCAGAAACATCCCCGACCTGGGAGAGATCGAGCTTAACGCAGCAAAGATGAGCGGGAGGATACCGCCAGCTCTTGAGAGGAAGGTCATCAGTGGTAGGGCTCCGGGATTTGACTACCTGGTTCCGAAAGCCAGCGAAATTGTAGGGGCCTTTGCCGACGCCACCCACAGAGTCGCCGCTGCAACAGTCATCGAGAAGGGAAAGGAGGAGGATTTTATCAGGGTTTTTGAAGAGCTGGTGGATGCATCCGAGTAAGAATCGCGGGTGCCATGTTCAGCCTCCCGGTTGACAGGAGCATCCAGCTCAGACTGCTTGAGGAAAGGCATGCAGAGGTGCTGTACCTTCTGACTGACCGGAACAGAGAACACCTGCGTAAATGGCTTCCGTGGGTGGACAGGGTCGTTTCCGTCCAGGACACAAGAAGCTTCATCAGGCTGTCTTTGAAGCAGTTTGAAGCCAGCAAAGGCATTCAGACAGGAATATGGTATAACGGAGAGCTGGTTGGGGTTATTGGGTGCGAAATTGACCTGGAAAACAGAACTGCCACCATAGGCTACTGGCTTGCCGCACCTTTTCAGGGCCGTGGAATAATGACAAGAGCATGCAGGGCGCTGGTTCAGTATCTTTTTGGTGAAAAGGACGTGAATCGCATAGAGATTCGCTGTGCCGTTGAAAACAAAAGGAGCCGTGCAATTCCAGAAAGGCTTGGCTTTGTTCGGGAGGGATTAATCAGGAATGCTGAACTACTCAATGGTCGTTACGTCGATCACGTTGTTTACAGGCTTCTTAAAAATGACTGGGAAAAGAAAGGGGGTCAGTAGACCAGCAGCATATGCCTCAAAAGACCTGGCAAGACTATTTATATCATGATAAAATTGATAAAATTATTGAAAGAGAAATGGCGATAGACTGGTGATGGAATGTCTTTGAATGTTGCGGAAGTTTTGAAAAGACCAGTGGAGGTTGCTCAGGAGGGGTATTACGATATTTTTGTCCCGGCACTGCTTCCGTTTGCCGTTTCCGCAGCATTTGGAATTGCGGTAGGCGGTTCGGTTCTTGGCATGATGTCTACAGGCTTCATAAACATCGGGATGCTGATTGGTCTTATTGGAGTTTTTATAATAGCTGTTGTCGTAGCCTTCACACTTGCCATCGGCGCCGTAGTGTATATGGCCTACCAGGAGTCCAACGGGGAGAGGGTGAGCTACCGGGAGGGAATAAATGCCGCAATGTTGAAGCTCACACACCTTTTGCTGGCCTCAGCAGTCATAGGAGCCGGCGCGGTGTTCGGAATGATGCTTCTGGTAATTCCCGGGCTATTATGGCTCCTCCTCACGATATTCGCAATTCCTGAAATAATGATCTCCAACAGGGAGTGGCTGGATGCTGTAAAAGGCAGCATAGGGGTTGTGAGGCGAGATTTCAGAGACGTGCTGTTCTTTGCAATTGCGTTGTTGCTGGTTACAGCGATCATAAGCATAGTAGTTGGGCTGATTCCATATATTGGCAGCGCTCTTGCAATGCTGATAACCACAACCTATGCGGGTGTGGCGGTTACTGCCGCATATATTGAGCTCGGACAGAAAGAAGCGGCCCATTAGTGCTGAGTAGCTGAGAACCATCGCTCGGAGATGCTAATGTGAGAGCAGCCCTTTCTATTGTGCTGAGAGTGCCTGTCCTTCATCCTGGTTCTCAGCTACTCAGCAGCGTCGCTGCTGGTGGGGCTGGTAGCTGTCATCTACGTGATCATACACATCTCCTTCGGCATGTTCGTCCTCAGACCGCTGGCAGGCGAGGCGTTTCTGGAGTACTACGCTGATCTCCAGCTTCCTGCCTGGATGGTCCCATTTCAGATGATGAGGGGCTTGTATGGGCTACTTTAGCGCTGCCGGATGCCGGACCATTCAACTCAAAACACTCGTCATTTCAGAAGCTTCGCGTTTATTGACACGATTATGGTGCTGAGCGTCATAAGCACCGCTGCAGCAGCAGGCGTCAGGAGCACTCCAAGGGAGTAGGCAACTCCAGCAGCAAGGGGGATTGCGAATGCATTGTACCCGGTTGCCCAGAGGAGGTTCTGGATCATCTTTCCATACGTGCTCTTGGAGAGGTTCAGTATTGCCACCACGTCTCTTGGGTCGTTCCTCACCAGAATTATGTCTGCAGTTTCGATAGCAATGTCGGTGCCGGCGCCGATGGCTATGCCAACATCGGCCTGAGCCAGTGCGGGAGCGTCGTTGACGCCATCACCAACCATGGCAACGGCATAGCGCTTCTGAACCTTTTTGATGACTTCCGCTTTCTCGTGCGGCAGCACCTCGGCAAAAACCTCGTCCAGGCCAAGCTCCTCAGCAACCCAGTCGGCAACGAATCTGTTATCGCCGGTGAGCATCATGCACTTTATGCCCATGGCCTTGAGCTTTGCGATCGCCTCTCTTGACTCCTCCCTTATGATGTCCGCCAGAGCTATGACGCCCATGACTTCTGACTCCTCACCTCCAAGGAGGAATATAACAGTCTTCCCCTGCTGCGCAAGCTTTTCCACCCGCTCGTCGCTCAGCTCTATCCCCTTCTCTCTCAGATATCCCGGACTCACGACCCTGTAAAGCCTGCCATTAATCGTTCCCTCAACTCCCTTACCGGGTATTGCTCTGAAGTTCTGAACCTCTAAAAGCTCAATTTTTCGTTCTTCAGCTTCCCTAACAACACCCCGGGCTATGGGGTGCTCGGATTTCGATTCCAAACTTGCAGCGATCTGAATGATTTCTTCCTCGTCACTGCCAAAGGTCAGCACATCCGTAACACCGAACCTCCCTTCGGTGAGCGTTCCAGTCTTGTCGAAAACCACAGCCTTAATGTCTTTGGCCCTCTCGAAAGCCTGCCTGTCCCTGATCAGCAACCCGTTCATTGCAGCTATGGACGTTGAGACTGCAACCACAAGGGGGACTGCAAGGCCAAGAGCATGCGGGCATGCAATGACCATAACTGTAACGGCCCTCTCCACGGCAAAAGCAATATCCTTGCCCAGGAAAATCCACGTTGCAAAGGTGAGCGCGCCCACACCCAGGGAAATTATTGTGAGGTAAAATGCTGCTCTATTCGCCAAATCCTGCGTTCTCGACTTGCTCTCCTGGGCCTCCTTAACAAGCTCTATAACCTGATTGAGATATGTGTCTTTCCCCGTCTTTCTAACTTCCACGACAATGGACCCCTCTCCATTTATGGAACCACCTATCACTTCGTCCCCTGGCTTTTTGGCGGCAGGCTTGCTCTCACCCGTCAGCATAGCCTCGTTGACGCTCGTCTCACCCTCCACCACGACTCCATCCACCGGAATCTTTTCTCCCGGCTTCACCAGAACCCTGTCCCCGGGCTTGAGCTCCTCAACCCTCACGTCAACGACCTTGCCATCTTTAAGCAGGTGCGCCTCGGAAGGCATTATCTTGACCAGCTCTTCAAGAGCTCTGGAAGCGCCGAGAATTGAGCGCATTTCCAGCCAGTGGCCCAGAAGCATGATGTCGATAAGGGTTGCCAGCTCCCAGAAGAACACCTTTCCTTCGAGACCGAAAACCACGGCAGAGCTGTAGATGTAAGCTGCTGTAATTGCCACGGAGATGAGCGTCATCATCCCCGGCATTCTCTTTCGCATCTCGTCAGCGAATCCCCTGATGAATGGGTAGCCGCCGTAGAAGTAAACGAAGGAAGAGAGGGCAAAGAGGACGTATATGTCTCCATCGAATCTGAGGCTGAAACCAAATACTGACTGGATGAGGGGAGAAAGAATGAGAATCGGTATCGTTACGACGAAACAGACGTAAAAGCGCTTCTTGAACTCCAGCATCATGTGCTGGTGTTGAGTATGCACGTGCTTCCCGGCATGCTCTTCAGCTCCCTGGCCAGCTCCTGCATGTCCTGCACGCTCCTCAGCCTCCATAGAATGCTCCTCGTGCTCCATATCCTTCTCCATCTCAGCTTCGTGGTTATGGCTGGCATGACGCTCCGGCATTTTCTCACCTCTCGAGCTCCTCTTTCATTCTCAGATACTCCTCGTGCGTTATCTCTCCCCTGGCATACCTCTCCTTGAGAACCTCCAGAGCCCTGTTACGCCCTCCCGTCTCCACTGGAGTGGTTTCCCTGAGGATTACGTAGATAACAAGGAAAAGAAGACCCACCATTGGAAGTATCACAAGAATAAACCACAAAGGACCATTCATCCCTCTTTTTTCGGCGTCCTTGTACACAAGGTAGCCGATAAACAGAAACAGAACCCACCAGAATATCATCCAGAAACCGAAGAACCCAAAGCCAAAAGGCACCATAAATCCATTCATAAAGATATTAGTTCGCACAAGAAATATAACACTTTCCCCCATTGTTTCCTGCCTGATTTTTACTGGTGGTGTAGCAGTCCCCTAACACGAAATTCCGAAACATCCCAAACCTTTCTGAACCAATCTGAAAGATCAGCTTCCTGCTCCACAC
>CAZHKD010000044.1:0-12606 GCA_964533255.1 uncultured archaeon
TTCTGCCTACTATCACGTAGTCTGCCCCAGCCCTGATGGCATCGGAAGCTTTCCCCCCCTGCGCACCAACTCCGGGAGATATGACCTTCAGACCTCCAGCAGCCTCCTTCAGCTCTTTGATTCTCTCAGGTCTGGTCGCAGGAGCTACAATGCCGTGACACCCAAGCTTTTTCGCCATGGAAGCAATTTCAATGGCGTGCTTCATGAGAAACTCCTTTCCGCCCTGGCTGCTGAGCTCGGTAACAACGTACACCTCCCTGTTATCCCCGGCCTGCTCGAGGATTGCCCTGACGGAGTCGCTGCCAGCGAACCCGTGGGCTATTACGGCTTTTGCACCGCTGTCAAAGGCGAGCCCTGCAATCTCAGCAGATATGTGGGGCACATCAGCAACCTTGAAGTCCGCTATGACCGGCCTGATTCTCGAAAGCTCCCCTATTATTTCAAGCCCGCATGAAAGAACGATGGGGTAGTTGACCTTTATGGAGTGTACGAATTCTGCTGTTGCCTCGGCTACCTCAACTGCCTTCTCTCTGTCTTTCACATCCAGAGCCAGTATCAGCCGAGATTCGGGCATTTGCGACAATTAAACCACCTGCTGAAACCACATCACACGTATTTCGCATAAACCGTCGGAAACAGATCAGGCTTTCCTGGCAGAGCCAGGGCAGCGGTATATTCTTCCATGAAGTTTGGATCGGTGCTCAGGTCAAAGTAAGTCATGATCCTGGCGATTGTCTCCGAAAGGGCTCTTTTTCTGGCTGAGGTCAGAGCCATGTATGCCCCTGCCAGCGAACCGTTTCCAATCTGATAGACCTTTGCATTGGGGAACTCGGGAAAGAGGCCTATTGTTACGGCGCTCTTCATGTTGATGTAGTAGCCAAATGCTCCGGCGATGTAGAACTCATCTATGTCGTTTATGCTCAGCCCGGATTTGGTCAGCAGCACGGCTATGCCGGCACAGACAGCGGCTTTCGACTGGACAAGCGTGTCTATGTCGGTCTGAGTAAGCACGATATCTTTCCCGGTGGCTGTCTTCGAGCCGTCAACAACCACATACTCCAGCTCATCCGCTCTCCTGACCCTGGGATGCTTGGGATTTAGATTTCCCTGGAAGTCGACGATTCCGTTCCTGAAAAGCTCCGCCAGCAGGTCTATCAGTCCGCTCCCGCATATGCTCCGGGGCTTTCCGTTCCCTATCACCGTGTATACCGGCTCAGCGTTGGGAGATGGGATTTCGACATGGTCGATTGCGCCCTCGACGGCTCTGCTGCCGTGCTTTATCTCGTAGCCCTCGAAAGCCGGCCCGCTGGCCACGCTTATGGACATGGCCCATCCTTCGCTTCCCAGCACGATCTCTCCGTTTGTGCCGAGGTCAACCATCAGCGAGATGCTGGGCGAGTCAACAATTCTTGAAGCCAGGACGTCTCCAACTATGTCGCCACCAACGTACCTGCCCACAGGAGGAAGGCAGAACACCCTCGCCATTGGATTGACCTTCAACCCGAGGCTTCTCGCATCAGCCTCGTAACCCTTCTTCTCCACCCTCACGTCCGCTGAAGCGAAAAGGTATTCGATGTCCCTTCCCAGGAAAAAGTGGGTCATCAGCGTGTTTCCGGCAGCAACAACATCGTAGATCCTGTCTGGCGTTGAGTAGTCGCTGAGCTCCTTCTCTATCAGCTTATTTATCGAGTCAACAACTGCCTTCTGCAGAACCTCCAGCCCGTCCTTCCTGCTCCTGGCAAACTCAACCCTGGAAAGCACCTCCTCGCCGTAGATAATCTGGCCGTTGTAGTCGGAGGCGATGTCCACAACATTTCCGGTATTCAGGTCTATCAGCGCTGCGACAATGGTTGTTGTCCCGATGTCCACGGCGAGGCCGAAAAACTCGCTTCGCGTGTCGCCTTCTTCGACGGCAACGATTTCGTTTTCCCTGAGTACAAGCGTCAGGTCACCTTCTTCAGTCTCTGGCACGCAGCTAAGCCTGTAGCCCTTCTCCGCAACTATCTCTGGCAAGAAAGCGTCTGAGTAGAACTCTTTCCTCACCACAGGCTTCAGTTCCTCCTCGCTAACCAGAAACTCCTTCAGAATCTGCTGCCTCTCAAGCCGGGATTCTTGCGGGATGTATACCTCGGCGTCGCTCAAAAGCCATGTCTGGCAGGCAAGAACGTAGCCCTCTTTCTCCTCATCGCCCTTGATGAACTTTTCATGTGGCTCGGGGTTCTTCTCCACCTCACCTTTCCTCAAAACGACCTTGCACTTTCCACAGCTTCCCTTCCCACCACACAAACTTCTTATACCCTCACCAATCTCCTGAGCCGCTTCGAGAATAGTCGTGCCCTTCTCAACCTGAACCCTCTTGCCTGAAGGGAGAAATGTAACCGTTACCATAAGAGGCGGTTTATCAAAAAGGATATTTAGGGGTTTCCCCGAAGATATTTCATGCGCATTACCGTAATTTTCTCCCCGGCACTGAAAAACAGCATTCTGGCTACTTCTAGGAGATTGTCCAACCTCGAGAGCATAGCGGAACTCCACAGCGTTCCTTTAACCCCACCCGATGTGGAGGCTGAGGAATATCTCAGGAGAGTCCACTCCAAGGAGCACCTTGAGAGGGTAAAAGGTCTTCCCTTTTTCAGTACTGCCTACGAAAGCGTGAGATGCGTTGTCAAGGCTGGAGACGCCATAAAGGATTTCGACCTAATCATCGTCCCAACTTCAGGAACCGGTCACAGTGCCGAGAAGGATAAGTTCAAGGGATACAGCCTTTTTAACGATATTGCAATTCTAGTGGAGAAGCTGAAGGACGCTGGCTACAAGAGGATAGCCGTGATAGATACCGACGCCCACCACGGAAACTCTGCTGCGATAATTGGAGAGAAAACTCTTTACCTCTGCATAGCCGGCGAGCCGGAGTGCTTCGAAGAAGGTATGCTTGTCTGCAAGCCAGCTAGGGACATGACGAGGGAAGAGTACATCAGCGCCTTCAACAAAACACTGGAAATTCTGGACTCTTACGCCCCCGAAGTGATAGTGTGGTATTTCGGGCAGGACACCCACTTTCTGGAATATTCCGGCATGAGTCTGAACGGTGAGTGCTACGATGAGATGATCAACGCTGCACTCAGACTGGCGAGGGGGCGGAAGCTGATAGTTCTGCTGGCGTCAGGATCGAGAGAGGATGTCTTCGATGAAGTTGTAAAGTGTTTTATAACCACTGCCAGAAAAATTGAAAGCGAGTGAAACTAAAGCTTATAAGCAGAACCCGAAAGGATTTTGATGATTCTAAGAATGTCCTCCAGACGGAGGTGTGATATGACTGGAGAGATGCTTATTAGATTCCTGGACGGCATAGAAAAGCACATAGGGACGCTCAAAAGAGAGATTGACCTTGGTCAGGTTGAGGAAATGATAAACGCCATTCAGAATGCCAAGAGCATTTTCGTTATGGGTGCGGGAAGGAGCGGTTTTATCGCAAAAGCATTCGCCATGCGGCTCATGCATCTGGGCTTCAACGTTTATGTTGTCGGAGAAACCGTCACTCCCAGAATCGGGAGGGATGACGTTCTAATAGCGATCTCCGGAAGCGGTGAGACCACGAGCGTTGTAAACATTAGCAGGAAGGCCAAGGAGCTCATAGGCTCGAAATTGATTGCCATAACCCACAAAAGCGATTCAACTCTCGCAAAAATGAGCGACGTTGTGGTTCTGCTTAAAGGGAAGATCAAGACGGAAAGGAATGAAGAGGTTGCCAAAATCGCTCCTCTTGGCACGATGTTCGAACTCTCATCAATGATCTTCCTGGACGGCATAATTGCCGAACTCATGGCTCTGAAAAGCCTTACAGAGAAGGATCTGGAGGAGAGGCATGCTGTGCTGGAGTGACGGCGTTTGTGATGAAAGTCTCGGGAGGTGTAAAAATTAGCGGACTGGACTATTTAAAAGAGCTCCTGCAGAAGCTGAGCGATGCCCACGGGATTAGTGGCAGAGAAAGTGAAGTTGCTGAAGTCGTTGAGAAAGAGCTGGATGGATTTGTTGATGAGATAAAGGTTGACGCACTGGGCAATATCCACTGCATTAAGAAGGGAGACAGCCTTAAGCTGATGGTTGCCGCCCACATGGACGAGATAGGGTTCATGGTGAAGTACATCGACGACAAGGGCTACCTCAGAATTACTCCAATCGGGGGCTGGTTCTCCCAGACGGTGCTGAACCAGAGAGTAATTCTGCACGGCAGAAAAGGGAGGATTTACGGAGTTATCGGGTGCAAGCCGCCTCATTTGATGAAAGAGGACGAGCGGAGGAAGGTAATAGAGATAAAGGACATGTTCGTGGATGTTGGAGCGTCGTCGAAGGACGAGGTTCTTGAGATGGGTATTGAGGTCGGAACCCCCGTAACAATCGACCGGGAGTTCGCAGTGCTTAACGGAACGAAGGTGACGGGAAAGGCCTTTGACAACAGAGCTGGACTGGCGATGATGATCTCAGCGATGCGGGAAACCAAAAGCGATGCGACCATTTACGCCGTTGCCACCGTCCAGGAAGAAGTTGGGCTTAAAGGAGCCAGAACGTCTGCTTTCGCTGTGGAGCCGCATGCTGCAATCGTAACGGAAGTTTGCGTGGCAACTGACTTTCCGGGAGCTGAATCGGCCTACATGGACGTGAAGCTTGGCAGGGGCCCGGCCATTACGGTGGCCGACGCTTCTGGCAGAGGCCTCATAGCCTCAAAGAAGGTTCTGGACTGGCTGTGCAGCACCGCTGAGAAGTACCAGATTCCCTACCAGCTTGAGGTGGCTGAAGGTGGAACGACAGACGCCACAGCCATACACCTGACAAAGAGCGGCATTCCATCGGGAGTCGTGAGCGTTCCAACCCGCTACATCCACACTCCCGTCGAGGTGCTCGACCTGGCTGATCTTCAAAAGTCATCCCTGCTTGTTGCAAGGGCCCTTGAAACCGCAAGCAGGCACTTCAAACCTTAACTTAAAATAATTACGAATTTCTTACCTTATTTAAAATTTTTCCGGCTGATAATCTCATTGAGGTTTTTTTAGAGTTTAGTTTCCCAGAATATTGCTTCTTATTCGTAATGTTTCGCAAAGTTTTAATATTTCAACATATGACCCTCGGCGATGTTCGGGCTGAAAAATCGGAGGTGGTAAATTGAACCCACTGCTGCTGGCAACGCTACCAACGAGAGAACTCCTTTTCGGCGTTGAGGATTCCGTGGTTTTAACACTCCATTACGCCCTTTTCGCCCTTGCCGCCATAGTCTTTCTTGTAGGAGTCTACAGGTGGTACAGGTTCGTCTCAACCGGCCGGAGAGATGAGGAAAGGCTGGATAACCTGGGCAGCAGAATCTGGTTGATGCTGAAGGACGGCTTTGCATTCGTCAGGCTGTATGTGAGAGAAGCTAAGATGGGAATCATGCACATTCTTCTCCTCTGGGGCTTTATTCTGCTGTTTATCGGAACCCTCGTTCTCACAGTTGCGGAGCGCTCTCCGGTGAACTTCTTCAAAGGAACTTTTTACCTCGTACACGAATTTCTGATGGATACCGCCGGTGTAGCATTCCTGCTTGGTCTGGCAATTGCCATTGCCAACAGATACGGGCTGAAGCCGTCCAGATTCGAGAAGAGATGGGAGAGGGCAAATGACGATGGACTTGTGCTCATACTGCTGCTCATAATCGGCATTCTCGGTTTCCTTGTTGAGGGAATGAGAATTGCAATAGGCATGGATGCCTACACCGCATACGTTGGTGCTGTGCTTGGCAATATCCTGCCCTGGGACCTCACAGCATACAGGTTCCTCTGGAGCGCCCACTCAATTCTCGCTCTGCTTTTCATAGCCATCATACCCTTCACCAAGCTGGCCCACATCATAGCAGCGCCGCTGAACATCCTCACGAAAAGCAGCAGACACCCCGGAGCTGCGAGAAGCATAGAGGATGAGGAGTACATGGGCGCCATCGAGGTGAAGGATTTGCAGTGGAGAGATTTGCTCTCTAGCTTAGCATGCATGCGCTGCGGGAGGTGTCAGGACGCATGTCCGGCGACGAACAGCAACACAACCCTATCTCCAATGCACCTGATGCAGAATCTGAGGTACCTGGGCAGCACAGCTTTCGGGCTGCTTGGCAATCCGAAAGAAGGGCAGGATACGATGCTGCTGGACAACGTTCTGGACATGGAAGCGGTATGGGCGTGCACAACGTGCAGAGCGTGCATGGAGATGTGCCCGGTTTACATCGAGCAGATGGAGATCATTCAGGAGATTCGTCGCGGGGTGGTTGAGAGCGGAGAGGCGCCTCCCGACATACGGGACCTGCTGACGAACATAACCAAGCAGCGAAATCCATGGGGTGAGGCGAAGTACAAGAGGGATGCGTGGGCAAAGGATGTGGGTGTGCCTAAGGTGAAGGATAATCCCGAATTCGAGTGGCTCTGGTGGGTTGGATGTGCGCACAGCTTCGACAACCGCAACAAGCCGATAGCCGTCAAAATTGCCAGGATTCTTGAAGAAATTGGCGTGAATTACGCAATCCTTGGGAGAGAAGAGGGCTGCTGCGGAAACGACGTCAGGAGGGTTGGGGAGGAAGGGCTCTTCCAGGTGCTCAAGGAAGAGAATGAAGAGGCGTTTCAGAAGTACGGGGTGGAGAGGATAATAGCTACTTCACCCCACTGCTTCAACACCTTCAAGAACGAGTACGAGGGCTACGACGTCAAATTCCTCCTCGAAATCATCCACGAAGCCATAAAGGACGGAAGAATAAAGTTCAGAAAGCCCATAAACAGGAAGGTGACCTTCCACGACCCGTGCTACCTGGGCAGGTACAACGGGATGTACGAGCTGCCGAGGGAGATACTCAAAGCCATTCCGGGCATCGAGCTGGTTGAGATGCCCAGAAACAGGGAGAGGTCATTCTGCTGCGGCGCTGGAGGTGGAAACCTCGTCAGGGAGTATCCCGGAGACGACAGGCCAAACAACATCAGAGCCAGGGAAGCTGCAGAGACCGGAGCGGACGTTCTGGCTGTTGCCTGCCCCTTCTGCATGATAATGCTTGAGGACGGCGTTAAGAGCGTCGGCGTGGATGACAGGCTGGAAGTGCTGGATGTTATAGAGCTGGTCTGGGAGTCTGCCTTCGGTGAAGAATAATTGAGAATGATTCAATTTTTTAAATTTAATAATTTTCACTGCAGCAACAACGTTTTGCCGGATCGAGTTTAAGTAAAATAAATGAGGGAAGGAATCCCGGTTGCCATTATCGTTTTTCTGCTCTTTCTTTTGAGAGCACTCGTTCCTCCGCTGGAAATCTCATATATGGGCTATCATGAAGGGTTTATCGAGCGGATGAAGAACGGGGACAGGGGGTACCTCATGAACAGCCCGGGCCCAAATTCCTCGCTGATGGAAAATTTCCGGTACATTTACAACCTGCCATACATTACCGACATGGAGCTATACGGCATGGTGGAAGTACTTTGCATCAGCCAGAGAATTTTTCGAATTTAAGGCAGGGGATTGCGAGGATAAGGCAATAGCTTTCGCATCATCAGCGTATCATCTTGGCGCCCCCTACAACCAAACAGATTACGTGAAAGTCGTGTTCGGGTCTGTGGATGCCTCGGCAATAGAAGCAGCGCTTCTGTCCTCATTCATGGCTTCAGACTACTTCGGTCACGCCTGGGTTGAGATTGGCTACGATAATGTTACTGTTTACGACCCCACCCTCGGCATAATTATGGGTAAAAAAGAGTACTACAGAAAAATCGTCGTCAGATTCAATCCGGATATGAACGCAAAGCTTAAAATCTTCTGGTTCTCATGGCACAGCTCTGGTTTAGGGTGAGGTGTGAATGAGGATTTAGGATTGGGATTTTAGGGCTTATGGCTTAGAGCCTATGAACTTAGAGACTAACACTTCTCAATAGCTCTCAATTTCAAGCCCTTTTATTCTTCTAAAGTGCTCATCATTCGTCACAAGCCTCATACCAAAAGTCAGGGCTGTTGCTGCAATAACAACATCCGGAAATGAAATTACTTCGCCTTGCTTCATCAATGTAGCATCAATCTCAGCAGCTTTTCTTGAAATCTGGTATGTGTAAGGAATAATATCAAATTTAGCTAAGGCTTTCTCGCCATCTGCAATCTTCTGGTCGCCCCCGATATAGAATAAACCTCTCAGAATTTCGTGCACAGTAACTACTGAAATTGCCTTGGTGAGCCCGCTCTCGTCCAGCTCTTCTGCCTTTTTTAACGCCCTTTCATCATGTCTGAAGAGATCAATTACGAAACTGGTGTCAAAAAGCCACATTCAGATCGTCCTCCTGAATCTTTCAAGATCCACTTTTCTCTGCAATTCTATGAGTTTTTTTATTTTTTCTGCATCCTCTTCATCCAGAATCTTTGGAATATCGCTTATTCTCTGCCTCTTGAGAAGTCTCCGTATAACGTCACTGAATGATTCGCCTTTCATTTTTGCCTTAACAAGCATTTCATAAACGTCATCTGCTACTGCAATTGTTTTTGCCATAGTTGTGTATAGATATAGATATGTTAAAAAAGTTATGCTTGAAAATTCTCTCTGGTTCTCATGGCACAGTTCGGGTTTTGGATTTATTCAGAATTGAATTGGGAATTTCACACAACCTCAGAGATTACAACCTCTTGCAGATAATATTCTACGGTAAATTTTTGTTCCGTCAAAGGCAATTGCCGAAAAATCACACTTCACTCATTTTTCCTGACAGGTTCTTTGAAAGAAACACTTGCAAAACTCAGCTCATTTAAACTGATCCGTCAACCACCTCCATAACTGCAGTATCTTTATCTTCCTTCCATTTCTTTCTAAAACTTCATCCTGATCCCAGGTTATAACCAGCAGATTCTTGCATCTCAGCTCTTTTGATGCCTTTAACAGGCTGCCTATCTCTCTTTTCTCATTTTCAGGTGACAGCTCACAGGTTACCTGAATAAGCTGGTTCACCCTCTCTCCCTCTTTTACAACAAAATCAACTTCCCTGTGCTGATAATCCCTCCAGTAAAACAGATCCATCAGGGGATTCAGATTTCTCCTTCTGAGCAGCTCCAGAAACACAACGTTTTCCATAAGCTTTCCTCTGTCTTCTGAGGCTCTAACGATTTTCGTCAGGCCAGTGTCACACAGATACGTTTTTTTAGGATACGATTCCCTCATATGCGGTTTTTCAGAGTACCTCCTTAAAAAGAAGAAGAAAGCTGTATCCTCAAGCTTGGATAGATAATCGTAGACTGTATTTTTCGAAACTTTAACACCCATGCTTTTTATCCTGTTGAAAAGAGCGTTTACCGATATCTCCTTTGAGAAGTTCTGGACTGTGAAAGAGTGCAAAAACCTTGCAAGTTCTAGATTCTTTATCTGGTGTCTTTCGACGAAATCCCTGAACAGAATCAAATCTGCATACTCTCTCAAGATTTTTGTTTTTGCTTCGTCGAGGACCACGTCAGGAAATCCGCCGAACTCCATGTATTCAAGCAGGTAATGCTTTATTTTTGCCGACTCATCCCTGCTCACGTATCTATTTACAGCCAACCCCTTTGCTCTCAAAAACTCTCTGAAGCTGAACGGGAGAAGCAGGTATGAGAGGGTTCTTCCCCTAAGCTGGGTTGCGATCTCCTTGCTTAATAGCTTTGAGGATGAACCGGTCAGGAACATCCTGTACTCTTTTGTGTCATGCAGTTCTCGCACAATAATCTCCCAGTTTTTCACGTTTTGCACCTCATCCAGAAACAGGTACTCCGGTTTCTTTCCATAAATTTCGATGAAAGTTCGTATTACCTCTCTCAGATCTCTGTGTTCTATCCCGTAAAGTCTGGAATCTTCAAAATTGAGGTAAACGTAATTCTCAACCTCCCTCGAGAGCTGAAACAGGTAATACGTTTTTCCAGCTCTTCTTGGACCCATTATGGATATGACAAACCGCGATTCCAGCGGCACAGAGAGCTCCCTTTCTACGAGTTCTGGTCTGAAATCTTCATATTCCTTGAGGTAATCCACTATGTCTTCCTTCCTCATGTGTGTTTTCTTAGAGGGAAAGTTTTATTAAGATTTTTCCCTCTTAGAGGGAAAGTTAAAAACACGGCTCGGGGTTTCAGAGAAGTCGGAGATTTCTAGGAGTTACGTGAAAAACCACTACGGGAAGTACTGAAACTCCGCAACCTCCTCGTACTTCTCCAGCTCAACCGCCCGCTTTCTGCCCTTCAGCACCAGCTTCGCCGCCTCCATCGCTCCAATTCTGTTCAGGGGCTGGTTGTTGTTGCCGCACTGGTAGCTGTAGGTGCATCTCGGGCAGCCATCTACGCGCTGGCACTCGCAGCCTTTCAGAACCTCATACGCAATTTCGAAAGCTCTGCGAAGCTTTCTGAAAAGCAGCTTGCTTAACCCGGCACCTCCCTTAACGGCGTCGTAGATGAAAATGTCCCCCTCAGGCGTCGATATGCCGCCCATCTGCTGGGATGCGCCGCCGGTAACAGCATCGCTCGCTTCGATGAGCACGTGTTCAAGGGCATGGAAGCTACCTGCAAAGAAATCCTCGTAATCCATGGGCTGCGGAAAGGGAGCAGAGAAGATTATGCCTTTAGTTGGAAAAGTGTAGCTTACCGGCTCATCCAGATACCGCACACCCTTCCTTTCTCCGGTGAAGACATCTCTCTCAATGTAACCGTAAACGCTCATGGTGATCTCCATGGAGCAGTAGTAGGTGTTCAGGGGCTCCCGAATGGACTCGATGATGCCTGTAATTCTGGGAATCGAAGTGTAGAGGGGGTCTGTGATTGTTCTGCCATCATCCACCTCAACCACCGCTTCTCTCTTCCTCAGGTCAAGCGAGAGGCTCCTGATCCTCCTCCCGTTGTGTATGACAACTCCTCCCGGGAAAAGCTCCTTCAGCGCCACCGGCAGCGTTCTCTCACCTATCACCTCTCCATCCATCACCATCTTTACGGTATCTCCAGCACCCCTCATGCTGAAGGAAGAGATGAAATCCGCTATAGATGGAGAGGCCAGGATAAACCCGTTGGCGTCGAAGATGAGCTTTCTCCTCTCAAGCTCTTCAACAGCCTTCTTCCAGCTCTCTTTGATCTCATCTCTGCTCAACGGCATCTCCATGCACATGGATGCGATGTGGAAGATCATGAGCTCCTCGTTGTTTTTCTCCACATAGGCCTGAAACTCGTCTCTGAAGTAGTCCTCTGGCTTCATGCGGTAGTAGCTGCTTATTGCGTCCTCTTCCCTGAGCAGAAGCACAGCGACGCTTTCCTGCCCCATCCTGCCGGCTCTTCCAGACCGCTGAACGAACTGGCTGTGGTTGACAAGCTCGGAGATGACGACATCCACGTCTCCAATGTCTATGCCAAGCTCAAGGGTCGGCGTTGAGACGACAACTTTAATTTCTCCTCTCTTGAACTTCCTCTCCACCTCGTCCCTGACGCTTTTCGGCAGTCCGCTTTTATGCACCGCTGCCCTGATGCCTTCCCTGTTCAGTATCCAGCCAATCGTTTCGACGCTTTTCCAGCTGTTTCCGAAGATGAGAATTTTCCTGCCGTAAAGGGCTTTAACTATGTCCCTGACGGCAGAATACAGGTTGCCGTAGCGCATGATCAGGTGGGTTCTCGCCTTTCTGTGCTCCCCGCTTACGTGCACGAACTCCCTCTCAAACAGCTCCTCAGCGAATTCTTTGGCATTTGCTATTGTCGCTGAGCCGCATGCTATCTGGAAGTCGGAGAAGCGGTAGAGGCGCTGGAACAGGAAGTGCATGTTGGTTCCGAGCACTCCAGTATAGCTGTGGAGCTCATCAACCGCCACATAGCATAGCTCTTCAGCAAAATCCCTGAAAGCACTGGTGTTGCGAAGGTGAAAGTCAACCATGTCGGGGTTCGTCAGTATTATGTCCGCTCTGCCAGAAAAAACGGCTCTTCGCTCAGCGTAGCCGGAGTCGCCGTCAAATCTGACGAGGTTCAACCCAAGTTTTGAAGCGTAGAACCTCAGCTTCTGCTCCTGATCTCTGGCGAGGGCCTTTGTTGGATAGAATACAGCAGCTTTACCACCCTCAGCCACTCTGGCGAACATGGGCATGGCAAACGCCTCGGTCTTCCCGAAGCCTGTTGGAGCAGTTACGACGACGTTCCTGCCGTCTAAAAGCTCTTCCATCGCCCTTTTCTGGAAAGGGTAGAGCTTCTCAATCCCCCTCAGCTTTAAAACCCTCTTTATAGCCTCTGGAATTGCAACTTCATCCAGCTCCACACTTGGCTCTGCACTTTCCGGCTCAAAAACCCGGTAAAAAACGATCTCATCTGCTGTGTCGAAAAGCGGAACAAGCTCCTTCTTCCCTGAAATTTCGGCGAGGAGCCTGAGGTTCTTCTCCCTGATGCTTTCCCTCTCGCATACACACCTTCGCTTTATCCTGCCGCACCGATTACAGAATAACTCTGAGACGTCCATTATTCAGAGTGGCTGGTGGGAGATAATAGGGTTTTTGGGTGTGGTGAAAGTATTGCCAGAGCTTGAGGTAAGATAAAAAATTAAGAAAACGTCTTCGGCGCCATGAAGTAGCCAATCAGGGAAATCAG
>CAZHKD010000045.1:0-12595 GCA_964533255.1 uncultured archaeon
TTCGTTAAGGACGGCAGCATAGACTGGGACAGGCTAAAAGAGGTCGTCTGGATCGCTGTGAGGTTCCTTGACGACGTCATAGACGTGAACAACTATCCAATCCCCGAAATAGAGGAGATGACGAAAGCAAACAGAAAGATAGGCCTCGGCGTAATGGGCTGGGCTGATTTGCTCTTCAAGCTCGGCATCCCCTACGACAGCGACGAAGCCATACAGCTCGCTGAGAAGCTGATGAAGTTCATTCAGGAGGAAAGCCATAAAGCGTCGCAAAGCCTTGCGGAAGAGAGGGGCGTTTTCCCCAACTGGAAGGGGAGCGTGTGGGAGGAGAAGGGGATAAAGATCAGAAATGCAACAACCACAACAATAGCTCCAACAGGCACCATAAGCATCATAGCCGGCTGCTCAAGCGGAATAGAGCCTGTTTACGCTCTGGCATACAAAAGGACGAACGTGCTCGACGGCGAGGAGTTCTTCGAGGTGAACCCCATTTTCGAGAACGCTCTGAAAGCTTTAAACCTGCTCAGAGACGACATCCTCGAAAAGGTCACCGAGGAAGGGAGCATCCAGAACATCACCGAAATTCCGGAGGAGATACGGAGGGTGTTCAAGTGCGCCCTGGACATAGCTCCGGAATGGCACGTCAGAATGCAGGCTGCCTTCCAGAAGTACACCGACAACGCCGTCAGCAAAACCATAAACATGCCCAACCACGCAACCAGAAAGGACGTTGAGAATGCTTTCCTGCTGGCTTACGAGCTTGGATGCAAGGGGCTGACTGTTTACAGGGACGGAAGCAGGGAGGAGCAGGTTCTCAAGACGAAGAAGACCGAGAAGAGGAAGGAGGAGAGGGTTCTAAGGAAGCCTGAGAAGTACATCGAGCCAAGACCAAGGCCGAAGATAACGACAGGCAGAACCATCGAGACAAGGACTGGCTGCGGTTCGCTTTACGTCACCATCAACGAGGACGAGCAGGGAATTGCAGAGGTCTTCGTGCAGCTTGGAAAAAGCGGTGGATGCGCAGCCTCGCAGACGGAGGCGATAGGCAGGCTTCTCAGCATAGCCCTGCGGAGCTGGGTGAATCCCGAGGCGCTGATAAGGCAGCTCAAGGGGATAAGGTGCCCGTCCATAGGCTTCGACAACGGGGAGATCGTTACAAGCTGTGCCGACGGCGTTGCGAAGATTCTCGACAAGTACCTTAAAGGTGAGTACAGGCGCATAAAGGTGGATGTTTCGGGGATAATACCTCTCACGGAGTTCACAGAGGAGGGTGGAGTGGAGGAGAAGACCAGAACGAAGCTTATTGGAGGCGTATGTCCCGAATGCGGCAACATCCTTGAGTACGGCGAGGGTTGCATGACGTGCAGAATGTGCGGCTACACCAAGTGTGGATAATTTATTTAAGCAAATTCAACCAAGTTGGTCTGAGATGCCCCCGGAAAATTACGAAGAAACGATAAAAGAGCTGCTCGGCGGAATGGATTTTGAGACGACTGCAGATATAAAGGTACCTGAGAAGCTCATAGACCAGGTTATAGGTCAGGATCATGCTGTTGAAGCCATAAAAAAGGCTGCAATTCAGAAAAGGCACGTGATGCTCATCGGGTCGCCTGGAACCGGCAAATCGATGCTGGCAAAGGCTATGGCTGAACTGCTGCCGAAGGAGGAGCTTGAAGACATCCTCGTCTATCCAAACCCCGAAGACCCAAACCAGCCCAAGATAAGAACTGTTCCCGCCGGAAAAGGCAAGGAAATCGTTGAGGCTTACAGGCAGGAGGCCATGAAGAAAGCCCAGGCAAGGAACTTCTTCCTCTTCATGCTAATTTTCTTCGTAATAGGCTACGCTGCCCTAGAAGGCCAGATGCTCTGGGGGATTATCGCTGCTGCCTTGCTTTTCCTAGTCTCACGCTACATACTGCCGAGAGAGGAGAAGAACGTTCCCAAGCTCCTAGTCAACAACGCAGGCAGGGAATCTGCTCCCTTCGAGGACGCTACAGGAGCGCATGCCGGTGCTCTCTTCGGCGACGTCCGCCACGACCCCTTCCAGAGCGGTGGACTTGAGACTCCCGCACATGAGAGGGTTGAGGCTGGGGCCATCCACAGAGCCCATAGAGGAGTCCTCTACATCGACGAAATCAACACCATGACCATCGAGTCCCAGCAGAAGATTCTGACGGCCTTGCAGGAGAAGAAGTTCCCAATCACCGGCCAGTCGGAGAGGAGCAGCGGTGCAATGGTTAGAACGGAGCCGGTGCCTTGCGATTTTATTCTCGTTGCCGCCGGAAATCTGGATGCGCTGATGGGAATGCATCCCGCACTCAGGAGCAGAATTAGAGGTTACGGCTACGAGCTCTACATGAACGACACCATGGAGGATACGCCAGAGAATCGAAGGAAGCTCGTGAGATTCGTGGCTCAGGAGATCGTAAGGGACGGAAAGATCCCCCATTTCGATAAGTATGCGGTTGCGGAGATAATCAGGGAGGCGAGGAGGAGGGCTGGAAGAAGGAAGCATCTCACGCTCCGCCTGAGAGAGCTGGGAGGCATAGTGAGGATGGCGGGAGACATAGCCAAAGGAGAGGGCAGCGAGCTCGTAAGGGTTGAGCATGTGCTGAAGGCAAAGAAGATCGCCAAGACGATTGAGGAGCAGCTGGCAGACAAGTACATCGAGAGGAGGAAGGATTACAGGCTGTTCATGAATGAAGGAGCGGACGTTGGCAGGGTGAATGGCTTAGCAGTAATAGGGGAGTCCGCGGGAATAGTGCTTCCAATAATTGCTGAAGTCACGCCAGCTCTAAGCAAGGAGGAGGGCAAGGTAATAGCAACAGGTAGGCTGCAGGAAATAGCGAGAGAAGCAGTCATGAACGTCTCTGCAATCGTCAAGAAGATTATGGGGAGAGACATATCCAACTTTGACGTCCACATACAGTTTGTCGGGACGTATGAGGGGGTTGAGGGAGATTCGGCAAGCATAAGCATAGCAACGGCAGTCATAAGCGCCATAGAAGGCATCCCGGTGGATCAGAGCGTGGCAATGACCGGCAGCCTTTCGGTGAAGGGCGAGGTGCTCCCTGTTGGCGGAGTAACCCAGAAAATAGAGGCGGCAATTCAGGCAGGGATAAAGAGGGTTATAATCCCAAAGGACAACATAGATGACGTTCTGCTTGACGCTGAGCATGAGGGCAGGATAGAGATAATCCCGGTTTCAAGAATTGACGAGGTGCTTGAACACGCGTTAGTGCCATCGGAGGAGCGGGACAGGCTGGTAGGTAAGCTAAGAGCTCTCGCGTACGCTGAAGCCTAGAATTGTGCTGTTTCAGTTAAAAGCTCAAAAGATTTTTAATTTCAGCTCTCTTTTTCCCCTTCATGGAGTTTTATGATATAAGAGAGATAGAGAATGCATCGCTCACACTGATCCTGGAGGACGGGAAGGTTGAAAGGCCCAGAATCCATATAGACAGAAGCAAGGCCTTCAGAGTCCTTAAAAACGGATTCTGGGGGTATTTTTCTGGAAATGTGGACGACTCTGAAGGGCTAAGGCTCGCTGCCGAAAGCTGCGTTTTTGAGGGCGATGCTGCCGTTTATGTGGACGCAGATAAAGCTGGTTCTGGTAAGTACACAGGGAAGTACACCTTCAAGGAGAGAATAAAACTTCAGGATGTCCACCTTGAAGAGAAGGTGGAGCTTTTAAGAGACATTGAGAAAGAGATGAGGGCGGATTTTGTGGTGAACACCAGAGTTGCATACATGGAGATAATAAGGAGGTTCCAGTACAGGAATTCGAGTGGTGTTGAAGTGTGTTACGAGGTGCCACGAAGCGGAGTGGTTGTCCAAGCAGTGGGAAAGGGGAAGACCCTTCAGTTCTACTCTAAGAGGCACATGCGGGCCGGCGGCTTCGAGGTCGCCCGGGAAGCTGTGGAGGATGCAGAGATCGGATCACACGTACTGGAGGTTCTCAAGGAGCTGGTAAACGCCTCGCCTCCACCGTCAGGAAAAATGAACGTCCTGATGGACCCCTCCCTCGGCGGCGTGTTTATCCACGAGGCCTTCGGACACGCTGTTGAGGCCGACCATGTCCTGCAGGGGGCCAGCATCGTTTCGGGGAAAATAGGGCAGAAGGTTGGAGCGGAGGGCGTGAACGTTTACGATGACCCTGGCATAGAGGAGTTCGGCTTTTTCCCCTTCGACGATGAAGGTATTCGGGCTAACAGGAAGGCAATCATAGTGGACGGGGTTCTCAAGTCCTACCTCCACTCCCGCGAAACTGCGGCGAAGCTGAACGGGCAGCCAGGGAATGCAAGGGCGCAGGGGGTGGATGTACCCATAGTCAGGATGAGCAACACATTCATCGATGAGGGCGAGTTCAGCCTGGAAGAGCTCCTGGCGGAGATGAAAGAGGGCGTGTACCTCGTTGGCTCCAGAGGTGGTGAAACAAATCCTGCCACTGGCTACTTCCACTTCAACGCCCAGTACGGGTTCATGGTGAGAAAGGGGGAGATGCAGGAAATGGTGAGAGACGTTTCGATCTCTGGAAACACCCTTGAAATCCTGCATTCAATGAAGGTTGGAAGGGGGCTTGAATTCAACCCGGGCTTTTGCGGAAAAGCGGGGCAGCTCGTTCCTGTTAGCGATGGGGCTCCGCCAACTCTGGTAAGGGCACTGGTAGGTGGAATGTAATTGGATTTGGTGGGCATACAGGATGTGGGAAGTGAAAGGTGGTGTGAATGGAAGAAATAAGACGAAAGGACATTGACAGGCTGGTATCAGAGCTGGATAGAAGAGCAGACAACTGGGAAGTATACCTGGAAAGGTACAGCACGGCCTCAGGTATCGTTGAGAGGGGAAAAATCAAGGGGATAAAGCGAGAGAGCGGGGAGACTGTAGCTGTGAGAGTTATAGTTGATGGAAAAGTCGGTTTTGCATCTGGCGACGTTTCTGAATCTCTTGTTGATGCTGCAGTTAAAGTAGCAAAAATATCTGAAGAAAGGATGGGTGAGTTTCCGTCAGAGGGGGTTAGAAACCACGCTGACGGCATTTTTGACCCGCACCTGAAGACACCCACTGCACTCCACGTTAAAGAGGCGCTGACGCTCATAATCAACTCGTGTCTTGAAACTGGAGCCAATCCAGCCTTCGGCGCTGTTGAGCTTGGGTGGGTCGAAAGGAAGATCATGAATTCATCTGGTATCGAAGTTTGCGAGGAGGAGACGTACTCCAGCGGTTTCGTTGAGGCTGTTTACAGGGATAGCAGCGCCTACGAAATGGACGAAACCAGATTTTTCGACACCACCGACTTTGAGTTTATAGGGAGAAGGGCCGGGGAGCTTGCAAAGATGGCTGAAAAACCCATCAAACTGGATTCAGGCAATTATGAGCTTGTTTTTTCACCCATAGCAACTCAGCAGCTCCTAAACTTTTCACTCTATCCTGCATTCAGGGCCGATAACGTTATCAGGCAGAGGAGCGTTCTGGCTGGAAGAATAGGGGAGGAGGTTTTTGGAGAGCTCACGATATACGACGACGGCAAGCTCAGCTACGGCCTCAACACCGTTTCCTTTGACGATGAGGGGGTCGAAACTCAAACGACGGCGCTTGTGGATGAGGGTGTGCTTGAGAGCTACATCACCGACTTCCGCTTCGCCGCTGAACTCGGCATTGAAGTCACCGGCAACGGGTTCAGGGAGGAGATAACGGAGTATCCTCAACCCTCCCCCACCAACGTGGTGCTGATCCATCCCGAGGTGGATGAGTGGAGCGAGGACTGCCTTTACGTCCACTCACTCATCGGAGCCCACACCTCAAACCCGGTAAGCGGCGACTTCAGCGTAGAGATAAATGTCGGATTCCTTGACGGGAAAGGGGTGAGGGGCGGGATGATTTACGGGAACGTCTATGAGCTCCTCAGAGGAATTGAGTACATAGCCGAAGACATCCGGCAGATCGAGAATACCGTTACCGGAAGCGTCTGCTTCGGAAAGGTCAAAATAAAGTTTTGAAGGTGTTTTGGACTCTTTTGAGTCCTCCTGATCTATTTGGGGCTCACGTACCCCCATTTTTCAAGAGACTCCCTGAGCTCTTTACTGCGTTCAGCCTTCTCTTCAAGAGAGACGCCATCCATAACGGCATCTATCGCATCCCTCAGAGCCTTCGCTCCGGCTTTCGTACCGCCCGGATGCCCGTGCACGCCGCCGCCCACCTGTATTATGACGTCCGTACCGAAGAGCTTCATGACGTCGGGAATCAGGCCCGGATGCAGCCCGCCGCTGGAAACAGGGAAGACCCTTTTAATGTGTTTTGCCTCCTCCCACTCGGACACGCAGATTTCCCTGAGCCTCTCCACTTCCGACGCTTCTCCGGCCATTTTCCCAACGCCTGTGCCCACGTGCATGTTGTCCACTCCTGCAATCCTTGCCAGCTTGGTTATAACCGCCAGGCTTATCCCGTGGTCATCCTTTCTGGTAAAGGCGCCATGCATGGCTCTGTGGGCATGTATTGCCAGACCCAGCTCCTCGCAGAATTCTCTGACCGTCTGCACAGCACCCCAGCCTGCAGTCAGAATGTCCACCATGACATACTCGTTGCCGTAATCCGCAATCAGCTCAGCCCTCCTCCGCATCTCCTCCGTTTCGGCAGTTATGTTACAGAGGTAGGTCTTCTTCTCACCAGTCTCAGCCTCAACCTTTTCGATTACATTCATGACCCTCTCCAGCCTCTTCTCGAACCTTATGAACGGCTGGCTTGTCAGGTTCTCATCGTCCTTCAGGATGTCTATGCCGCCACTCAGCGCTTCGTATGCAACCTCAGCGTACTCATCCGCATCGTATCCGACCTTGGGCTTTGGAACCGTAGCCGTTAGAGGGCGGTCGTATATGCCCAGAAGCTCTCTGATTCCTTCAATTCCGAACTGAGGGCCTTTGAAGTGCCTGAGATATTCTGAGGGGAAGTGAATGTCTATCAACCTGAGGCTTCTGAGTGCACGCATGCCAAAGATGTTACCGGCAACACTGCTGAGCAGCTGGGGGAGGTTTCCTTCCTCGAAGAGATCCAGGGGGTAGGCGACCTTTACGATGCCCCCATCAATTTCAAAGGCTCTGGCCATAAGTCTCTTGACCCTTTCAGGGAGCTTTGAGAGCGTCGTCCACGTTCCAACGCTGCTTTCAGATGCAATTCTCCCTGCAGCCTCTTCCATGCTTATCCCATCAGGCTCAACCCTGAAAACGCAGATCAGCTCGTCTGATGGCTTGTAACTCTTATCCACAAAATCAAGGTACCACTCAAATCCCATATTCAACAAAAAGCATCATGAAATATATTAGTTTTCGCCAATTAAACTGTAAAGCCTAGCCAGCCACACCAATCATTTCTCGGCCAGATAAAGCCCCACGATTGTCAGGAACCCTCCCACTGCTTTGGATGCAGTTATAACTTCTCCCAGAATCGTTGCAGAGAACACGGCGGTGAAGAGTGGTATGAGGTATATGAAGACCGATGTCTTTGCTGCTCCAAGCCTCTCCACAGCGTGATACCAGACCACATAGGCAAAGCCGGAGCTGAGAACTGAGAGGTAGAGTATGGAGACCCAGGTAAGGGGTACTGATGGGAAATCGAGGCCATTGATGGCGACGAAGGGCGCCAGTGTGGTAACTCCAAAGACAAAGGACCAGAAAACAAGCTCGATGGCTGAATACTTGTCCATGAACTTCTTTCCGTATACTGTATAGACTGCCCACAGCAGTCCGTTGGCAATCATCATCAGGTCACCTTTAAGCGATTCGCCAGACACGCTCAGCTTTCCCTCCGAAATCACCAGAATAATCCCGGCGAATGCAATGAGAATCCCAAGATACTGCTGCAGTTTCAGCCTTTCATTGAAGAATATTGCCGAGAAGGCGGCGATGAAGATGACGGCGGTGTTGATGAGTATGGATGCGTTGGTTGGAGTTGTGTAGAGGAGGGCGGTGAACTGGAGGTAGTAGAGCAGAGAGACGCCAGACACGCCCAGCACGACGAATCCGGGAATTTCCCGCAGGGAGGGCCTTTTTGAGACGAATGGTATCAGAAGAGGAGTGGCAACGATAAATCTCCAGAATGAAAGGCTTAATGGGCTGACATCAGAAATGCCGAACTTGATAAAGATAAAGCTGCCTGCCCATACGACCATAACGGAAAGAATTGCCAGAAAAGATAGCATCACATGCTATCGCCATTTCAGGTTTAAGCCACCGCCTCTGCCACCGGTTTTTCAGCCGCAACAGGCTTGGGCTCCTTGAGCACCTCTATCTTCCTGATCTCCACCCTCCTGAGCGGGTAGATCTTCTTGGCGTTCTTGTAAATCTCGCTGGGAATCTTGCCGAGGACGCATTCTTGGAGGAACTGGACGAAGTTCTCCTTCCTGGCCGTCTCTTCAACGATCTGCCTCATGACTGCCCTGATTGCCCTTCTCTGTGAGGTCTTGCACCTCTTTACTGTGAAGGCCACCGGTTTCACTCTGAGTACGTAGCCATCTGCTGTTGTAACGTCAACGACATCCTCTATCTTGCTGGTTCTACGCCTTGTGAGGCTGTTCAGGTAGTCCCTCGTAAGCTCGTACATGTGGAATTTGGTGTAAGCGTTATCGCCGGCAACCCTGTTAACCTTGAAGATGAGCTTCTTGTAGGGGTTCTGGTTCGAGTAGTCGTTGGTCAGCTCCGCCAGAGTAATCTCCACGGTCCTGTTCATCACTTTGTCCGCATCGTCGGCGGGCGTTACGCCCAGCTCTGCCATTCCGAAGTACTCGGGAGCGATGAGGGTGAACCACTTCTTGAGAGTCCACTTATCCTTTACCCTTACCTGTCTTTTTCTCGCCGTGCTTATCCCTCCCTAAGCTCAGCCAAACGCAAGTCAATTAATAAACTTTTTGTTGGTGGAAGTTGCCATATAATCATGGAACGAACTGACGACCGGATTAGCAGGGCAGCGGAGATCGTTGCCAAAGCAAAGCATGCTGTGGTTTTTACGGGGGCAGGAATTTCTGCTGAGAGCGGCATCCCCACCTTCAGAGGGAAAGGGGGACTGTGGGAGAAGTACGACCCTGAGGAGGTAGCATCCATTTCCGGCTTCATGAGGAATCCCAAAGCGTTCTGGGAGTTCTCGAGAGACCTGCTGGTTAAGGTCAGGGCTGAGCCCAATGATGCACATAAGGCGATAGCCGAGCTGGAAGAGATGGGGATTGTCAAGGCCGTCATAACCCAGAACGTGGACATGCTGCATCAGAGGGCTGGAAGCAGGAAGGTTCTCGAGCTTCACGGCTCCATGAGCTACGTTGACTGCCTGAAGTGCGGCGCCGTTTACGTATGGGAGGACATAGAGAAGATTATTGACAATCCCGCATGCGTGAAGTGCGGAAGTGAGCTGCTGAAGCCGAGGGTTGTATTTTTCGGCGAGCCCTTGCCTTCGGGAATTCTGAGTGAGGCAATGGAGGAAGCAAGGAAGTGCGACGTCTTCATCGCAATCGGAACGTCTCTCGTGGTGTACCCAGCGGCTCATCTGCCCTACATCGCCAAAGACCACGGAGCGAGGCTCATCCTCATCAATGCGGAGCCCACGGACAAGGACTACCTCTTCGATGTGGTGATACATGATAAAGCTGCTCCGACCATGAGGAAAATACTTGAGAAAGTTAAAGAACTCAGAGGTTAGTGCTTGGGTTAGCTCAGTGGGCCATTATGAGCTGCAAAAACTGCGGCAGATGCTGTCTGGAGATGGGTGCCAAGATATATGCTACGCCAGACGACGTCAGAAGATGGCTTGAGCAGGGGAGAGAGGACATACTGAAACACGTTTTGGTTTACAGCTACTATGACCTCATGGAAGGAGAGAAAATAGAGGGCGGGGAGGTGTGGTACGACGAGTACGGAAATAAAATGGAGAGGTGCCCTTTTATAGAAGAAAGGGATGGCAGAATCTACTGCAGGATACATGAAACGAAGCCGGAGCAGTGCAGGGATTACAGGTGCTGGTGAGGTGTGGGGAAAATTCAGGATTGGGGCTTAAAAATTCAAAAATCCCCTGAAATTCAGAGCGAATCTGTGACCACAACATTTTAATTGTATGCTTGCCGGGTTCATATCGGGCGGGGGTTGCCGAGCCAGGAAAAGGCGCAGGGCTTAAGACGCCGGTGAGAGACCCTGTCCCGCAGGGGTCCGCGGGTTCAAATCCCGCCCCCCGCACTAATTTACCGGTAGAATGCCGGTAGCGTTTAGACAAAAACATTAGGACGAATCAGCATCGGTAACCTTTTACTTCCATCAACCAATCGTTTATCATGAGCTACCGGGGAGTTGAGGTTACAGTCCACCTTGGCGATATAACGAAGCTTGAGGTGGATGCAATCGTAAATGCCGCCAACACACGCCTTGTGATGGGTGGTGGTGTTGCCGGAGCCATCAAAAGGGCCGGTGGAAAGGAGATTGAAGATGAAGCAATCAAACAGGGCCCCATAAAAATTGGAGAGGCAGTCGCGACGACAGCCGGGAAGCTCAGGGCCAAATACGTAATCCACGCTCCTACCATGGGAATGGACTTCAGGACTGACGCGGAAAAAGTAAGGCTTGCCATGCGTGCAGCCCTCAAAAAGGCTGAGGAGCTGGGAATCGAAAGCATAGCCTTCCCCGCCCTCGGAACGGGCGTGGGTGGTTTCCCGAAGGATGAGGCTGCGAAGATCATGGTTGAGGAGCTGAAAGCCCACATAGATGGTGGAAGCAAACTGAAACGGGTAATTCTGGCAGATATAAGTGTGGAGCAGGTAGAGGAGTTTCAGAGATTTATCAACGAGTTGCTTTCCTGATTTTTTTTTGGAATTGGAGAATTTCTGCCCCTCTTTATTCCTTCCAGCCCAATACCTGTTCAAATGATTCAAATGATTAATAAGCCTAAGAAAATAATAAATACTTCACTCGCTTATTGAGAATTTAGCATGCTGGCAGTACAGTTTAAACCAGTGGTTTTCAGGGATAGGAAGGGTGATGAGGTAGTCATCAGAAAGTACGACCATGCTGCTGACAGGGAAAATCTGATAGACATGTATGCATCCTTCAGCAGTGATAACCGCTGCCTTGGGCTTCCGCCGTCCACAAGGGGAGCAATAGCAAGGTGGATTGACTATCTGGCTGAAAATGGGATTGGCATAGTGGCGGAGATAGACGGCAGGATCGTTGGCCATACAGTTGTTGTTCCCACCGAAGACGGGAAGGATGTAGACCTCACGATCTTTGTCCACCAGGATTTTCAGGACAGGGGGATAGGGCAGGAAATGCTTAAGAAGATGATTGAGTTCTGCAGGGAGGCGGGTTTTGAGGGCATAACTCTGGTGACCGAAAGAACGAACTCCAGAGCCATCCATGTTTACATGAAGCTCGGGTTTGAAATTGTGAATCCTCACTACGAATACGACATGTACCTTAAGCTGAAGTAGCGCCCCACTCTCACTTTTTCCAGAAGTCCTCTGTCTTCTTGGCACATTCTATCATAGTCCATAATCGAAACTGATTTTATATTTCACGCAAGACATAATGATTAATAATAGTGGTATACTGGTTGAGCATGGCAGGTGCAGGGGAATTATTAAATTTGTCGAATGTGCTGAAGGCGGTTAGATGAGGGGATTGAAAAAGGTCATCCTCAAGTTGTGGCATCCCAGGTGCTGGTCTATTGAGTCTACCAAGGACCATCCACATGTTTGCCTCATAACAAAGGGCGTTTTCAAGCTCGAAAAGGAAGTTAGGGCAAACTTCCACCTGATTGCAGAGAGCTACGAAGCGCTGCGCGAGTACATGGAGAGCATCCAGAACTACAGCGAATTTGCCTACGATATATACGTAATCGGCAAGAATGATCTGGAAGCAGACATCCACGCCCGGTTTCCTCCCCACACCACATTCTACGACAAGGTTTTCTCCCTCGAGTTTATGCCCATGAGGATTTCCATAGCCAACGGGTTCGAGTACTGGGTGATTCTGATTGATGAAGAAAAGCTCAGCGAGACTCTGAGCAGGCTGATGGAGTTCGATGAGATAGATGTGGAGGTTCTCAGTATCACAAATCTCAGATCCCTGGAAGATGAAGGTGTGGAGGATATTATCGGGCAGATTTCAAGAAGTTTATCCATGAAGCAGAAGAGGGTGCTCATAGAGGCCTACAAAAGCGGTTACTTTGAGTGGCCTCGCAAAACGAGTGTTGACGAGCTTGCGAAGAGCTTTGGCATAGCAAAGTCCACCTGCCTGCACCATCTGAGGACGGCTGAATTCAAGATAATGAAGAAGCTCATAGAAGAGCTTCGCGACAGGGAGCCGCACCTGCTGGATATAAAAACAACCTCAAAGTATTTCTTTCAATAAATTTTTTAAATAAAAATTTTTCTTAAAAACAATCATGATTGATTGTTCAGTTATATAGCATTGCACCTGATTTATTATTGTGAACATGATGGTGGAAAAGTTGATGGAGGTAGGGGAAAAAGAGGGAGAAGAGGGCGTAAGGTGGGAGATACGACTCCACGGCAGAGGGGGACAGGGAGCAGTTACCGCATCGAAAGTGCTGGCGGAGGCAGCATATCTGAGCG
>CAZHKD010000046.1:0-12593 GCA_964533255.1 uncultured archaeon
TCAAGGGCATCGGGAAGTTTCTCGGAGGGGACGTCATAGATGTTGAGGGCGCCTCAGGAGCGGCGGACACAGACACGGACGCCAAGGTCGAAGCAGCATTGAAAGCACTGGAAACCCACGACTTCGTGCTCCTCCACTTCAAGGCAGCAGATGAGCTCGGACACGATGGCAACTTCGAGGGCAAAAAGGAATTTATAGAGAGGCTCGACGCGTCTCTGAAACCCATCCTGTCTCTGGACTTCTCAGAGGTCTGTCTGATCGTGCTTTCAGACCACTCGACTCCTGTGAGCGTCAAGGAGCATACTGCCGACCCTGTTCCCGTCACGATAGTGTACGAAGGGGTGAGGGTGGACGACGTAACCTCTTTCAGCGAGTTCCAGGCCTACAAGGGAGGGCTGTGCCGGATAAAGGGTACAGACATCATCAATATTGTGCTTGACCTCATTGACCTGACTTCAAAGTTCGGTGCATAGTTCGCATGGGCCCGACTGTGTGGTACACTGGAGGCCGCACACGTTGAGAGAAGGAGTTACTCGGCCATTTTCCACAATTATTTCCTGAACACGCCTTTTATCAATTCACCGTGGATTTCAGCCATCGGAGCACTGACAGCCTTTAACTCGTGACCGCAGCGCTGGTTCCAGACTGGTTCACGATTTATCCACTGGAATAAATCACGGAATAACTCGGGGATATTCAAAGATAAAAAATAAATAAGTTGGAGGACGAGATTTGCCAATGCTGAACCGCCTCGTAATTCCTCCAGAGACTCGCTTCGAAGAACGCAACATTGTGACGAGCGGAGACATTGTGGTGGGCCCAGGCACAAAACTGGGCTTCGGTCTGCTGGGGAACAAGGTTATTGTGGGGGAGAGGTGCGAGATAAACGGCGATGTGACTGGCGAAGAGGTTCGCCTTGATGCTTGGGCGGATGTGAAGGGGGCAGTGACGAGCAAGGGAGATGCTTACATAGGAGAGTTCGCGAGCATCGGCGGGAAGCTAACGGTTTTTGGCGACCTCGAGATTGGCAGAAACGTCAGGATAAAGGAGGGTTTTGAGGCGAAGGGGCTCATCACCATTCAGGATCCACTTCCCGTAATCATCTTCATTTTCTTCTACCTTCTGGAGCTTCTGAGGCTTGGAAGGCTAGAAGAAGCTGAAAAACTGCTTTCTGAGGTTGAAGAGCTGAAAACTCCCCTTATAATCCCAGAGAATGCGGTGGTAAATCTGGAGAAGCTAGAAGTTGACACTGATGCGGAAATAATGGGCAGCAGAGTTCTTGGCAACCTGAAGTGCAAGAATGCAGTCATCGAGAGCAGCGAGATTTTTGGCAGCGTCAGGGGAAAGGACATACTGGTGGATGGAAGCAGAGTTCACGGCGCTATCGAGGGAGACAACGTTTACATCATCAACGGGAGCGAGGTTTTCGGCCACATCAGGGCTAACAGAGTTTACATGGAGGAGAAGTGCAGCGTTGAGGGTTCAATACTCGGAAAGCACGGAGTCTGGATAAAGCAGACGGTGGAGGTCAGCAGAGGAGATTTGATTGGTGAGGAAGAAGTTAAGGAGATCGAACCCAGGGAAGCTGAGGAAGATGATGGAGTGGGACAGAGAGAAGTTCAGAAAGATGTTTCCCAACCTGATGCAGGAGCTTGAGTCTGTGAACGTTCCCACCGTCCTGGACCACCTCGAAAGGTGTGAGAATGAAGAGCAGGCTCTTGAGGTAGTCGAATTCTTCGAGAAGCGAGGAGAGATAACAAAGGAATTTGCAGGCTTCCTGAAGAAAAACATCCGGCAGTACAGCTCTCTTTTTGGAACGAGAAAGGCGGGAGAGTACGAGAGGAGGGGTCTTGTTGATTGAGATAGGTCTGGCGGGGAAGCCGAATGCGGGAAAGTCCACTTTCTTCAAAGCCGCCACTCTGGCGGATGTTGAAATAGCAAGCTATCCCTTCACAACAATCGAGCCCAACGTTGGAGTTGCTCACGTGAGGGTTGACTGCGTCTGCAGAGAATTCAACCTGGAGTGCGGGAACTGCATTGACGGAGTCCGCTTCATCCCCATCAAGCTTATAGACGTTGCCGGGCTCGTGCCAGATGCCCACAAGGGGAGGGGGCTGGGCAACGCGTTTCTTGACGCTTTGAGGCAGAGCGAGGCGGTCATACATGTGGTGGACGCCAGCGGCTCAACTGATGTGGAGGGCAACGAGATAGGCGTTGGCGAAAGAGACCCCGTGGAGGATGTGAAGTTCCTGAATCACGAGCTGGACATGTGGATTTACGGCATACTGCAGAGGAGCTGGGAGAGGAACCTGAGGAGGATACAGATGGAGAAGAGAGATGCGACAAAATTCCTGGCAGAGCAGCTTGCCGGACTGGGCTTTACGGAGAGGCAGATAAAGGACGCCATAAGGGCTGTGGGCAAGACAATTTTTGAGTTCGGCAATGAGGACCTCCTCAGGTTTGCGGTCGAGCTAAGAAGGCGAAGGATGCAGATGGTCATCGCGGCTAACAAAGCTGACAAAGCGCCCCAGGAGCTCATAGAAAGGCTGATGTCTGCCGAAGGTCTGGATGCCGTTGTGCCAACCTCCGCCATGTACGAGCTGACCCTCAGAACCGCTGCCCAGAACGGCTACATCAGGTATCTGCCCGGAGACACGGATTTCGAGGTACTGAAGGAACTCAACGAGAAGCAGAAAAAGGCTCTGGAGATGATAAGGGAGTTCATGAAGAAGTACGGTGGTACGGGGGTTCAGAAGGCCATTAACAGCGTTGTTTTTGACCTCCTCGGCTACATAGTCGTGTATCCGGTGGAGGATGAAAACAAGCTAACTGATACGAAAGGAAACATTCTGCCAGATGCGATGCTGGTGAAAGAGGGGACGACTGCGAGAGAGCTGGCCTACATGATTCACACCGACATAGGGAAGCACTTCATCTATGCTGTGGATGTCAGGAAGAAGATGAGGGTGGGCGAGGACTACGAATTGAAACACAACGACGTGATAAAAATCGTTTCAAGTGCCTGATGGTGTATAAGACTGCATAATCCTTTTATTCCAATCTGGGAGTCTTGTACGCATGTGGGACATCAAATACAATTTTCTGAACAGAATTTATGAAGCAGTCGTGTTTTTCATGGCAATCGTCATGGTGTTCCTACTTCTCGGTAACGTCATGTCCATAGTGAAGCAAATTCCGACAGTTCTGGTTTCGGGTGATAAGCAGATTTTTGACTCACTAGTCACAGAAGTCCTGACTTTCTTCGTCCTGATAGAAATCATAAGGGCGTTTACCGAATACCTCGAATTTAAGAGAGTAAGGCTGTATATAATGGCAGAGCTGGCTGATTTACAGCCCGCAGAGGGAAAAGAAGAAGGGTTAGCCATACCTTAACCCAATCGCAAGGGTTATATTTTCATCGTGAAAGTACTTTTTGCGGGGTCGTGGCGTAGCCAGGAAGCGCGGCGGGCTCCAGCGGTGATGATGATAAACGGGTCTGCTGAGCGGTGATGACCCGTTGGAGCGCTGACCCGAAGAGACCCGCCAGTCGTGGGTTCAAATCCCACCGGCCCCATTTTAACATAAATTCAAATCGTGCGGCGAGAATATCAGCCTCTAAAAGTTCTTAATCGCCTCTCTCAACCTCTTTTGGGCCTCATCGCTGAACCAGAAGTCCACGAAAGTCGACAGTTCTTCCTCAAAATTCCTCAGGAACTCGTTGCTTATCTCTCTGGTTCGGTTCTCTTTGAGAATCGCGAAGGCTTTGTCTGGCAACCTTCCTATTGCTCCAACCTTTTCGATGGCCCTCGAAAGAACCTCGTCAGGTGGAAATACGCCATCCACCAGTCTCATTTCCAGCGCCTTCTCAGGCGGGTAAAACTCTCCTGTGTAGAGAATTTCCGTGGCAGCCCTGTCCCCTACAATCTGCCTGAGGGTTCTGTCTGCAAAGTATGGGATTGGCAGCCCCAGTTTGATTTCGTTGAGCCCCATCAGCTTTCTGCCCTGGCTGACATATCTGAAGTCGCAGCATAGCGTAAGGATGCACCCTCCAGCTATTGCGTGCCCCGTAATCGCTGCAATTGTTGGCTTCGGCAGGGTGTACAGATTGAGGCAGAGCTGGTTGAAGGCGTGGTAAAATTCCAGAAACTCCCTTCTGCTCAGGTTAATGAGTTCTGGCACATCGAACCCGATGGAGAAGAATTTGTCGTTAGAGCTCGTCAGCACCAGCGCACGAAAGTAGCCGCTGCGACGTATCTCTTCAACAGCATTTGACAGCTCCACAGCCATATCCATATTGATTGCATTTGTGACTCCGCGATTGAGCTTCAGTACGGCCACGTCACCCACAGGTTCAAACCGAACAAGGGTCATAGAATTTTAATGTTTAATAAACATATATCAAATTTTGGGCACCCATCGCTGCTGTATATCAGAAACGAGTTGGCAGCTTCAACGCGACACGTATTTAATCATCATTTTTAAAAGTGGCTCGTATAACAGTATTTCCATGCCAGACCAAATGACAGGTTTAATGGAACTCATTGATGATGCGGTAGGGCTGATGCCGAGGGCAAGAATGCTGCATCTCCAAGATAAGCGATTGACAGTCATCGGCGACATTCATGCCGATTTTGAGACCTTCAAACTCGTTCAGAAGGAAATTGAAGGTACAGCAGTGTTTCTTGGCGATTACGCTGACAGGGGCGGCTTTCCTGTTGAAACGTACTCAAAGATTTTAGAACTTTTCGTTGAGGGGAAGGCTGTACTGCTCAGGGGCAATCACGAGAGCACGGGCGTCTTTCCCCATGAACTTCCACATCAGCTTAGAGAAGAGCTGGGTGACGGCTCTGAAGATATATATCTTGCATTCCAGAGGCTCTGGGAGAGAATGCCACTTTCAGCCATGGTTGAAAACCAGCTATGGCTTGTTCATGGCGGGGTTCCCACGAAGGGGTGCAGAATTGATGAGGAGGGCATAGAATTCAGGGAGGTGGCAAAGCCCGACGAATATACTGCTCTGGAAATGCTCTGGAATGACCCCTGGGAAAGGCAGGAGTGCGGTGAAAACCATAAGAGGGGCGTCATGTACTTCTTCGGCAAAAAAGCCACAAGGTGTTTGCTGGATGCACTGGATGTCAGGGTGGTTGTGAGGGCTCACGAACCCTTCAAGGTTTTGAAGGTGGAGCAGAATGGAATGGTGGTGACGCTTGGAACATCTCCAGTACCCTACGGGCTTTCTGAGGCAGCCATCCTGAAAATTGAATTGGATAAGAGCATATCGGACGGCTACGATTTGGTTAGAAAGTTTGGATACGTTTTCACTGTCGTGTAACCGACATCCGGGGTAACCAGACAAATTAGGTGATAATATTTTGTACTGTCCGAGCTGAACCTGTAAGATACTGAATTAAAATCAAAAACAGTGGCCTCCTCGAAATAAAATTGCGTCAAAAAATTAATGAGTGCTCCGGCCGGGATTTGAACCCGGGTCACGGAATCGAGAGTCCCGTATGATTGGCCGGGCTACACCACCGGAGCGTCGGTATCTCATCAACTTCCATGAGTTAATAATCCTTTCGCTTGGAAACGAAATATTGAAAGCCATTACATCTTCACTGCCATCAACCTTGGCAGGGAGTTTAAGACGTTCTTTTACTCCGTTGGTCGTAGAAATTCAGTTGGAACTTTAACAAAAAACAAAAAAAGCCACGGGCGGGATTTGAACCCGCGACCTCGTGCTTACCAAGCACGCGCTCTACCGGCTGAGCTACCGTGGCCTGAGAAAGGCTGAGGAGATGAGATTTATGAAGTTTGCGGTCTAAAAAATAATTGCTCATTTTCTCGAGATTGTTTGTTTAACTAACTTAATTTCATCCTGCCTACCGGGCTCCCTCCTCATTCCCGGAAACAGCACCACATCGAGAGCGGCTAGTCATTCTCCTCTTTCTTCTTTATCCTCCTTCTTGGTTCACCTCCTCCGACGCATAATTAGCAACATCTTTTCTCTTCAAGTCTCTTCAGACGCCCTCGAACCCCATTTTGAACAATTTGTATTTCCCTGATTTACTGTAATACGCTGCAACTTTTTTAAGTAAGTTCCGTCGAGAGGGTATGATGCAAGGTGCAATGCCCGTAACCGAACTTGAACCCCACATCTCACGCTTCGCCGTCAGGGTTTTAGAGGAGAGTGGCATCAATTCTCTCTTCCCACCTCAAGAGGAGGCCGTGAAAAGAGGGTTGTTTAGCGAGCGCAACATGGTGGTTGCCATACCAACAGCCAGTGGAAAAACGCTTATAGCTGAACTTGCCATGCTTCACGCTGTTCTCCACGGTGGTAAAGCCCTCTATACAGTCCCTCTAAGAGCTCTCGCCGCCGAAAAGTTCGAGAATTTCAGGAAGTGGGAGCAGATTGGCCTGAAAATCGGAATGTCCATGGGGGATTATGAGGCGAAGGATGAATGGCTCGGAGACTGCGACATAATCGTCACAACCAGCGAGAAAGCTGACTCCCTCATCAGAAACGGGGCGAGATGGATCAAAGATGTTACTTGCCTTGTGGTAGACGAAATCCACCTGCTGGATTCTGCAAAGCGCGGCGCGGTGCTGGAGGTGCTGATAGCTAAGCTCAGAAAGGTCAATCCCGCTATCAGAATTCTGGCTCTGTCTGCAACGATTCCAAACGCCAGTGAGATTGCCGAGTGGCTGGATGCGGAGCTGATAAAGAGCGAATGGCGACCTACACCACTTTATGAAGGAGTTATCTGCAAGGGAAGGCTGGAGCTCTACAAAGACGGGGTGAAAATTTCTGAGAGAAATCTCAAAGGAGATGCTGTGGCTTCTCTGACCCGGGACACCCTCGAAGATGGTGGTTCCGTCCTGATTTTCGATTCAACCAGAAGAAACGCAGAAGCTACGGCAGTTAAGCTCTCTGTCCTGGTCAGAAAATACACTGAGTCTCCGGGAAATCTGGAAAGGCTGACAGAACTGGCAAAGACCATACTTGAAGAAAATGAGGGAGAGATGAGCCAGAAGCTGGCAGAGTGCGTCAGACATGGCGTCGCTTTTCATCATGCAGGGCTGCTTAACGAGCAGAGAAAGGTTGTTGAGGATGCATTCAGGCAGGGGATGATCAGAGTGGTTGTGGCAACACCGACACTGGCTGCAGGAGTGAATCTGCCGGCAAGGAGGGTGATAGTAAAGAGTTACCGCCGCTTTGATGGCTACAGCAGGCCAATAAAGGTTCTGGAGTACAAGCAGATGGCAGGCAGGGCGGGCAGACCGGGGATGGATGAGTGGGGGGAAGCAGTAGTTGTGGCGAGAAAAGAATCCGATAAAGACTTTGTCCTGAACAATTACGTTCTGGGCGAGCCGGAAAAAGTGGAGTCGAAGCTCGGGAGCGAAGCCCACCTGAGGTTCCACAGCCTATCCATAATAGCTGAAGGCTTCGCCAGAACTCTGGAAGAGCTGGAAGAGTTCTTCTCGTCCACCTTCTTTTTCCATCAGAATGAGGTCTCAGCCAGATACGAGCTTGAAAGAGTGCTCGGGCAGCTTGAGAAGTGGGAGATGGTCGAGTGGGCTGAGTGGGACGGAAATGTCTCACCAACCGAATTCGGAAAGCTTGTCTCAAAACTCTACATAGACCCCATGACTGGCTTCATTTTCAGAGATACTCTCAGCAGGTCGGAGGTTTCTGAAATAGGAGCTCTCCATCTGGTATGCAGGTCTCCGGACATGGAGCTTCTTTACGTCAGGAGGAGTGAGGAGTGGATAGAGGAGGAGGCTCTGGCTCTGAAGGATAAGCTTACCTACGCACCCTCCGTCTACTCATCCGACTACGACTGGTTCCTTTCTGAGGTGAAGACTGCCCTCTGCCTCCATGACTGGATTAACGAGAGGGATGAGGATGTCATATGCGACAAGTTCGGCATCGCTCCGGGAGACCTGAGAAGGGTTGTCGAAACGGCCCAGTGGCTCATGCACGCGTTGCGAAGGGTGGCAGAGCACCTCGCCCACACTCAAACCGGCTTCTTCGCAGGGCTGGAGGAGAGGCTGAGCTACGGAGTGAAGGAGGAGCTGCTTGATCTTGTAAGGCTCAAGGGGATAGGCAGGGTTAGGGCGAGAAGGCTTTACGCTCATGGAATTAAGACCATCGATGACGTTATTGCCAGCAAGGACAGGCTGCCCATGATAATTGGTAGGGGAATTGCAGAGAAGATTCTCAGGCAGCTTGAGGGTCTGAAGTAGCGTCCCAAAACAACTGTGGTCATCTAATCATCTGTGCGGAGGGTAAAACCAGTCCCACGGCTTGTTGCATCGGGGATCGTCTGTTTTCCCATTTATAATCCTGGGCACAATCGTTTCATCGTTCCACGGCCTCCTCAGCTCATCCGGATTTTCATAATCGTAAAGCCTGTTAACGAAGTATATCAACATCGCTGGCCCATCACCAACGGCCTTTGTTCCGTGCCAGTAGTGGCCTGGAATCCTCACCACCTGTAAGTTATCTCCAGTGGAAACGATTTCAGTCAATTCCTGTGTTTCATCGTCATAGGCACATATCTTCAATGCTCCTTTGACGACGACGAAATAATCAACCTGCCCCCTCTCATGCTTATGCCACGCCCTTACAATGCCAGGATAGCTTATCGACAGGTTTGCTTGGACTATCTCATCTTCAAATATATCAGACCAGTCTTTTCTCATAATTTCGGCAAAAAATCCCCTCTCGTCTGCAAACCTCTTCAAAGGCTTAACAACAATACCCGGCAGCATTTTTCCACCTCCCCAACACAGATAATCTCATTAATGACATTCAAAACTTTCTCAAACTTTTCAGGTGTAATCCTGCCCACCACAATGTCTCCTTTGCCTGTTGGAGCGATTAAACTTTTATTTGCTGTAAAAATTCTGTACGGCTTAATTACGCTCTCTTTTCTTAGATGCCCAGATTCCGGGCCTTCTTTTTTCAAAGGGACATTGTACTCTAAAAGCTGGCATACAATTAAGTCTCTACTTTGACGATTGGAATTGTCTGAGGAGAGAACCAGAGCAGGACGTTTTTTCTTCGCCATTAGGTCAGAGAGTGGAAACCGAAGCAAAATTATGCATCTCTGTTTAATATTCATCCCACCATTCGTCTTCTTCACTCACCCAGCCACTTCTGAGAGTTTCTTCTATTACGTGAAGTAGGGCTCTGTCTTCTCTGCTTAACCTTTCTCTCCTTAGAAAGATTCTGGTAAGTTCTTCAGGGCTTGTACCTGCTAACTGTGCTGCGTGGGTGATTGTTAGCCTCCCATCACGGAATAGTTCAATAGCTAATGCTAATCTGGCCTCTCGCTCATCTACATTCTGTGGAAGTTTTATTGTGACTTCGGCCATGTCCTCCACTTCCTTTCGAATTTGGTGGCAATCACCGTGTAAAGTTCAAGTTCGTTGAGAAATCTCCTCACAATTTCATCGTGAAGCTCGCCCCTTATTGAAATCATAAATTAGATTTCTCCAATCAACACCTTTAAAGCCTTTTCCAGTTCATACGGTTTCTCATTCAAATATTCTGCAGCTTTCGAGACGTCGAGCGAGGAATCCCTTGGTCTTCTTGCAGTCCAGTTTATCTCATCCATTCTTGAGGGAATAATCAGGCTCTCATCCAGCCCAAAAACTCTTGCAATCTTCCTGGCAAATTCAAACCTCGAGACCCTCGCAGCTCCGGCAAGATGAAAAACTCCTTTAAGATTCCTTTCAGCAACTTCTAAAATCATCCTGGCGAGATTCGTGTTCAGCGTCGGAGTTATGAACTGATCGGTAACGACTCTAACGCTCTCTCCTCTCTCGAGCCTGTCTATCAGCCACAGAGCGAAGTTAACCTTGCCACTCGCCGGTCTTGCTCCATAAATAACACACGTCCTGGCTATGCAGAAGTCCTGACAGTGTTTTTCTCCGAGGAGTTTGGTATAACCGTAGTAATTGACGGGATTCGTCTCATCCCCCTCCTTATACCTTCCTCTCTCGCCGTCAAAAACGTAGTCTGTCGAAACGTACACGAGAAAAGCATTCAGCTTCCTTGCAGATTCCGCCACAGCCCTCGTCCCCTCCACATTTATCCTGTAAGCGAGACCCTTCTCAACTTCACATCTATCAACATCTGTCAGGGCTGCGGAGTGTATGATCACGTCCGGCTTTATATCGTTGATAACGTTTACAATATTGTTACCACCAAGTAAATTAAATTTGACTGCTTTGCCGAATTCCGGTTTGTGGTTGTGATATCCGGAATAAACGTCGTATCCTTTTTCCAGAGCTATTTCTGCAACCTTGCTTCCAAGCAGACCGCTGCCACCTGTAACAAATATCTTCAAGGCCACCACCCGCGTTACCACTTCAGTTTCCACGGAGTGGGGTGAAGAACCCTCTCGTTCACGAGCTTCTCCCACCACCAGGTATTTTTCCTGTACCACTTCACCGTCTCCCTGATCCCATTTTCGAAGTCAACCTCAGGTTTCCAGCCCAGCTCTTCTCTTATCTTGGAAGAGTCTAAGCTGTACCTGACATCATGGCCCGGCCTGTCCTCGACGAACTCTATTATGCCCTCATCCTTCCCCAGAATGCTCAGAATAGTTCTGACGACATCGAGGCTCGTTTTCTCCTCACCACTGGATATGTTGTAGATTTCTCCTTTTTCTCCCTCCCGCATCACTAAATCCACGGCCCTGCAGTGGTCGATTACGTACAGCCAGTCTCTGACGTTCTGTCCAGTCCCGTACACAGGAATTTTCAGCCCTTTAATCGCTCTTATGATCGTCTTGGGTATCAGCTTTTCCGGAAACTGATAGGGACCGTAGTTGTTGGTACACCTCGTGATCCGGGCATCAATTCCGTATGTTCTGGCATACGCCAGTACAAACATGTCCGCCGCGGCCTTGCTCGCAGAATACGGAGAGGATGGCTTCAACCTGTCACCCTCTCTGAAGGACCCCTCCAGAATATCTCCATACACCTCATCGGTCGAGATGTGAACGAAGGCGGCATTTCTGTTGTACTTCCTCAGAGCTTCGAGGAGCGTATATACACCAACGACGTTGCTCCTTAAAAACGATTCTGGATCTGAAATGCTCCTGTCGACATGAGTTTCTGCCGCAAAGTTTACGATCGCATCCACGTCCTTAACAAGGTCATTAACAGCCTCACAATCCGATATATCTCCTCTCACGAAGGTGTATCTGTCATCCACCTCAACATCCTTCAGATTGTCCGGATTTGATCCGTATTTCAGAGCATCAACGTTAATTACTTCAGCATCCGAGTATTCCTCAAGAAGGTACCTTATGAAGTTGCTGCCTATAAATCCAAGCCCACCTGTTACGAGGATTCTCATCCATCCACCTCAGAGCACAAGTTCCGAGTTGTCGCCCACAACGAACCTGTGGCCAGATGGCTTGCTGTTACCCCTCCGTATCCTAACACCTCTGCCTATCAGGCTCTCCACTATCCTCCCCGCGTTCTCTATTATGCTCTCGTCGAGTATTACGCTGTCCTCAATTTCCGTCTCCACTATCACGCAACCTTTCCCTATTGCAGTGTACGGCCCGATGTATGCGCTTTCAATTCTCGCGCTTTTGCCAATTATGCAAGGCCCCTTAATCGTCGAGTTGATAACCTCTGCCCCCTCCTCCACAACAACCCTGCCGATAATTGCTGAATCAACAACATTTCCCGAGATACTTCCCGCGATATCGTCCAGTATCAATCTGTTTGCCTCGAGAATGTCCTCCGGCTTTCCTGTATCCTTCCACCACCCTTCAACGATTGACGCCTCCACCCTGTATCCATTTTCTATCAGCCACTGTATCGCATCGGTAATCTCAAGCTCATTTCTCCAAGATGGTCTGATGTTCTTGCAAGCCTCGATTATGACGGGCTTGAAAAAGTAAATTCCGGCCAGGGCGTAGTTGGATGGTGGAACCCTCGGCTTCTCTATAAGCCTCCTAACTCTCCCATCCTCATCCAGATCGGCAACGCCAAAGCGTTGCGGCTCTTCGACCTCGCACAGCAGTATGAGAGAGTCCGGATTTAGCTCCCTGAACTTATTGGCGTGCTGGACTATACCATCCCTGAGAATGTTGTCGCCAAGGTACATCACAAAGCTTTCATCTCCGAGAAAATCCTCTGCAACAAGAATGGCGTGAGCCAGACCGAGGGGTTCGCCCTGATAAATGAATTCGATGTCGGCATCCCACTCAGCCGAATTTACCGTCTCTATAACCTGTTCCTTGTTTGGGCCAAGAATAATTCCTATTTCTTTTATCCCCGCCTCAATCACATCTTCAATGGCGTAAAACAAAACGGGTTTGTTCGCAACCGGAATCAGCTGCTTTTGCTGGGAGTATGTCAGAGGGCGGAGTCTTGTGCCGTGTCCACCCGATAGGATCAGTGCTTTCATGAATTGACCTCCACCATCGCTCCTCCTTTTAAAATTTGCTCTATTAGATATAAAATTTTTCATTCATCTGATGTGTGGATGTGGCTTTTCTTTTCAAAAAGTAAGCGCGATATACGACTGCTACTGCGATAAATGCGACTGGAGTGGCGAAATACCA
>CAZHKD010000047.1:0-12562 GCA_964533255.1 uncultured archaeon
CCCTTAACAACTTCATTTTTCACTAAAATTTATGATAAACAGAGGAGGTGAGATTGTGGCCGAGACCTTCGAGGAAAAGATGTCCCTCAGGTGGAAGTTCTACTGCACCAGAGGCAGCGGCAGAGAGCAGGCGGGGATCGGTTGGATGGGTGGAGAGTGAGGAGTATGGTGACAGGATAGCTTGATAAACCTGCTGTCACAGCGAGAAGCATGCTGGCCATAGACTCCCACATCCACGTCGGCCCCTCAGAAGCCCTCGGCATTAACGTGAGTGTCGAGGGGGTAAAGAGAGATATGGAAGATGCCGGAGTTGAAAAGGCAGCCATTATGCCCTTTCCTTCCTATGCAGAGATGGGAGACGAAGCAAACAGGATGATTCTCGAAATCTGCCACAAGCATGAAGAGTTTCTCCCCATTTTCTGCCTGAATGCAGGGCTGCCAAGGCCGAACAGCGAGTTTGTGGCGGTGAAATGGCACTGGGTTGGTGGCGTGTCTGACACGTCCTCCAACTACCGAACACTGGAAAGGAGGGATTTGCCGGAGTTCGTTGATCACGTGGCTGGCTTAAACCTGCCTTTAATTTTTGAGGAGGAGCTTGACTTCACGAAGCGATTCGTGGATAAATTTCCCCAGCTTACTCTGATCATCCCCCACCTGGGAGCTCTTGGAGGTGCGCCCCTTGACTTCCTCGAAGCGTTCAGGGAGCACGATAACATTTACTTCGACACGTCTCTTGCTTCTCCGGCAACTATCATGAGGTTTGTTGAGGAGGTTGGAGCCGAAAGGGTGCTCTTCGGTTCCGACGTGCCCTTTGGCAGCATAAAGAGTGAGATTGGGAAAATACGGGAGCTTGAGCTCGAAAGGCGGGAAATGGTGTTATTGCTGAGAGGAAATGCTGAGAGGCTTTTCAGGCTGAAGTGATCACAATCCGAATTCATTCCTCAGAAACTCCTCTTTTATGAACACCTTTTTTGATCGCACTGGTATTTGATATTGATAATATTTTTAAATGCAGCATTTATTGATCCAGTATCACTCGAAATTTTAGAGGTGGTAAAATGGACGCAGATTTCAGGCACCTGATTAATCTCACTACCACATCCCTAAAATTAAAAATACTTGAAAAGCTGAAGAATCCTGCTGGAATCTCGGCTCTCGCAAAATCTTTAAGCGTGTCAAGGGACACGGTTAAACCACACATTCGGAATTTCCTGGAAGCCAGACTGGTTGAGAGGTGTGGAGACGGATACAGATTAACGATTTTTGGCAGAATCGTTCTGGAGAAGGCTTTTGAAATCGAGAAAGTCATGTCCATCTCAGAGGATGTTAAAGAGTTCCTCGCAACCCATGACACGTCTTCAATTCCGGAAGAACTGATAGGTGAGATGCATCTCTTGCACAGAGGCCACATAATTCAAAGCAGCGACCCCTTTGAGTTGTCTGGAGAGTTGATAGACATTCTCAGAGGCTCAGACTGGATAAAAGGTGTCTCTCCAGTCTACCATCCGGAATTTCCAGCCCTCTTTACTGATCTGATGGAAGAAAGAGATGTGGAGCTCATTCTGACTGGCGATGTGTTCGAAAAGTGCATGGCCAGACATCCCGAACTTATACTGAAGTTTGCTGAGCGTGGAAAAATTCGTGTATGTGACAGTGCAAAGGTTGCCTTTGTCGTAGCGGAGAAGGGATTTGTCATGGGGTTGTACATTGGCGATGTGTATGATGCGAACCGCATCTACATATGCAAGAGCGATGACGCTGTTAGGTGGGGGTTGAAGCTCTTCAATTACTTTTACACGATGTCCAGAAAGGCTCTCAAGGACTAACCATGGGTATACAGGAACACCTATGGGTAAATCTAAAATGAAAATTTTTATATATTTACACAGTAAAGCGCCTCACATGCGGGGAAAGCTGGTATTTGTGATGTTAGTTTCGCTCGCAGTTCTGCTGGCTGGCTGCACACAGATGGGTGCCGAAGAGATAGCAAAGAAAATTGAAGAAAAGTACAACGCCATAGAGGACTTCAAAGGAGTTCTTCGAGTTTATGCGGAAGGAGAAAAAGGAAAATTCGTGATGGAGTACGAATACGTGTTCAAAAAACCAAACAAAGTGAAAATGTACGACAAAATGACGGGTATGCTTATAATCTCGGACGGAGAAAGGATGTGGATCTATGATAAGAGAAAGAACGAGGTCTTCACGATGGATGTTGGCACCTACAACGAGGCTAACCCCGATTACGGAGAGTTTGTAAAGGACATGCTTGAACGCTATGACGTGGAACTCCTTGGCAGCGAAAAGGTATCGGGCAGGGATTCTTATGTCATTCTGCTGAAATCGAAGGACAGCAAGAACGACGAAGTCAAGATGTGGGTTGACAAAGAATTCTGGTACCCCCTGAAAATTGAACAGAATATCGGCGGAATAAAAACGGTAGTGGAGTACATGAACGTAAAATTCAACACAGGAGTGAGTGACGATGAATTTGAGTTCACACTCCCTGAAGGTGCAAAAATAGTAACTGAAGAAGACCTCGGCATCAGGAAGTTTGATAACATCGAAGAGGTGCAGAAATACGTCAGCTTCAAAATTTTGAAGCCAGCATACACTGCCGGATACGAGTTAAAGGAGGTAAGTCAGATTTCGGATTCTGTGAATCTTCTGTACTTTAAGGGCGGCAACATGCTGATGATTACAGAGACGAAAGGAGGCGAGTTTCCAAAAATGCCAAATGCCGAGAAGGTGAAAGTGGGAGACAGTGAAGGGCTGTACACTCAAATCTATGGAAGTGGAATGCTTGTATTCAAGAGAGGCGATGTGCTGATAACTATAACAGGGGTGGTTGAGAAAGAAGAATTAATCAAGATTGCAGAATCAATGGAGTAAACTATTTTTTATTTTAATAATCTCGATTTTTAGACTGAGCTTTTAACATAACTGCTTCTGGCAGCCCCTTGCTTGTCGAAGAGACAAAAAATTTGAATCTCTGGATTTATATAAAGTTTAAATCTGCTTTATCACTCCCTTTCCGCCCACGTTGACGTCGCCAACGAAGCCCTCATCGCTTTTCCTGAAGGATGGCAGCAGATCGAATTCCCCACCTATCCTTATCTCTCCGCCCTTCATGTCTCCACCGGCAAATCCACAGCTTCCGTGGATGATTATGACGCCATTTGTCATCTCCGTGCCGATGAAGTCGCCAGCATCTCCCTTTATCTCTATCTCCCCGCCGGCCATCTTTTCTCCAACGTAGTTCCCGGCGTTGCCCTCAATGAGGATCTTTCCGCCGCTCATCCCCTTCATGTCGCCGTAGTAGGCGCATCCAACCAGGTTTCTGGCGTTCCCTTTCACGACAATTTCTCCGCCAGTCATCTCAGCCCCAAGCCAGTCGTCTGCATTGCCTTCGATCTCTATCCTTCCACCCTTCATGTAAGCGCCGCAGTGGGCTCCGATGCTCCCTTTAACAACGATTTCTCCGTCCTCCATCCTGGCTCCGACCCACTTCACCCTGCTGAAGTCGCCTTCAAGCACCAGCTTCTTTTCGTCACCTTCCTTCGTTATCTCGAAGAGCTCTCCCAGGCTCACCTGCTCCCTGCCATAATACACCTTGAACTTTGAAGCTTCCTCAACACTCATGGCGGCAAGCTCGGGAGTTATTTCAGCCTCAACCGTCACTGAGAAATCCACCTTTGGCCTGAGAACCATCACGACCATCACCCCACCACTATCTTTTCAGGAGCCCTCAGCCAGGCCTCCTCAACGCCGTAGTTGTGGCGCTGGATCGTGTAGTAGTTGGTGAAGTACTCGTCGAGGTCTTCCTCTATAACCTCCGTGCTGACCTTAGACATGGCGTCTATCCAGTAAGTCCTCCCCCAGACCTCCTGGACGAGCTCTCCATCCTTAACGACGATTTCTCCGCCCTTAATCGTGTAGACGGGTGTAGAGAGAGCTTTCTCCACCGCTTCATAATCAGTACTGGGGTCTGTATCCAGCGGGTTGAGGTCGTAGATGGCTATATCCGCATCTGCTCCCACGCCTAAATGACCTTTAGTCTGCAATCCGAGAATTCTCGCAGGCAGTGCCCTGGTCATGTGGATTGTCTCCTCAAGAGTCTTTTCAACGTCTATTGAAGGCAGATTGGTCGCCTTCTGGATGTAGGGGCTGACGCTGGCAATCTCCTTCTCTCTCATTTTGGCGCTCATCAGCATGGCCATTATGTAGGGATACTTGGTGTAGGGCCCGCCGTTGGGGAAGTCTGTAGAAATGACCACCTTATCGCTGTCGGTGAGCAGGCCAAGCTCAAGGCCTATCGCCCACTGAACCGCATGCACAGGATTCTTCGGCAGGTAGACGAGGGGTATTATGCCGGCTCCCGTCTCCAGCTCCACGTCCTTGTTCACCCACTTGGCTCCCAGAAGCTTGTGCAGGTTGAACTGGAATGGTGCGTCGCCTGTCATGGCTGTTGCGTGCCCGAACACGGGCTGCCCCATGTCGATGGTGATGTTATCCGCTTTATTCACAAACTTGGCGATCTCATCAGCTCCGCTCCCAACATCCCTCCAGGAGGAGCCGCTGTAGGAGTTGAACTGAACGTGGGTTACGTGCAGAACCTGCCTCTCCTCGTTCCTGAAGTTGCTGACAAGCTTCATGGTCTCGATGGTCGTCTCGTAGTTGCCCGGCACGCCAAGGCGGTTGCAGTGCAGGTGGACGCTGTGGGGCAGATTCAGCTCCTCCGTTGCCCTCACAAGCTCGGTTATTATTTCTCTGGGGGTCACGTTGAAGTACTCCACCTCATCGTCGAGGCTTGTAACGTTGCCCCCGTACATCCACTTCTCAACACCGCCAGGATTCACAACCTTGACACCGAAGCCCTTCGTCCTCTCAATGGCCCATGCTATGAGGGCTTTCATCTTCTCAACGTCTTTCTCGGCAGCGTACTTGAAAACCAGGTGCCAGTTGCCAAAGACGGGAAGCATGGCCTTGTCGATGACAGGAATAGCATCAAGCTCCTCATGGGTGTGGAGGCTTCCAATTGGGGGACTTGCAGCCTCGAAAGAGGTCGTGTACCCCATTTTGGCATACTCATATCCTATGGCGGGAGATGTCAGAAGGACTCTCCCCATTGAAGTGCGGAGCTTCCCTGCCGTCTGCCTGACTATCCTCATCTCCTCAGGCCTCATCGCTCTGCCGGAGTTTATCTTGCTCCCAGCGATGTGAGCATGCATATCAACGCCGCCAGCAACCACCAGCCTGTTGGTTGCATCAATAACCTTTACGTCCCCTTCGATTTCGCTCTCCTCTACGATTTTTCCGCCCTTAACGAAAATATCCATTTTTTCGGCTTTGATCCCATTTTTCGTGTCGATTACTATACCGTTTTTAATGTGAAGGTTCATACATTTCACCTCTAAACTGAATCTAACTGAGTCCCATTCTCGCTTCCACCCTCTTCAGCATCTCGTGGAGTATCTTCTCGTCGCTCCAGTACTGGCTGTCCACCACCTTCCTGACCCTCAGCGGAATTCCGTCCATTCTGTATGCTGTTCCCTCAGCCTCTATTCCTGCCACAGCCGATGGAATGACCACCTTTGAGATCAGAGTGGTCATGTTGGGGAAGGGGTCGATCTGAATGACGGGTATGCTCTTCAGGTGCTCCACGGCTTTCCTTGGCAGATGGGCAACCGGGTCGCTGGCAACTATAAGGGCCGCGTCGCAGTCTCTTCTGAGCAAGGCCTCGCTAACAGCAAATTCTGCCGGAGAAAAGCGCGGGTAGCCTCTGCTGAAGTCTATGGCGTACTGGTAGCCAACCTCCCACGCCGGAACCTCGCCGGCTCCAACAACGTTGTAGTGGCCTCTCATTGGCCAGATTATCCACCTCGTGTAGCGGTTGAGAAGCTGAATCAGCTTGACCGCATTCTCTACGTTCCTGTCTCTCCCTCTGGACTGCGTAATTCCCAAGCCATAGAGAATCGCCCCATACTTGGCGTTCTTCATGGTCTCAGCCAGCTCAGCCAGCTTTGAGACGCTGACCCCTCCCACTTCTTCAGCCTCTATTTCCTCACCCTTCACGAGCATTCTGAGGGCTGAGAATACTGCGTAATCGTAACCGGGCTTGACCTGGATGAACTCGTCGGCAAGCCTGGCAGACTTTGTCTTCCTGACATCAACAACCACAACCTTCCTTTCCTTCCTGTCCTTCACGAAGAAGCCTTTGGCTGTTACAGAATACCTGGTAGGATGGCGTGGATGCGCTTCCATGGGATTGCTGCCCCAGAAGACCACCACATCGGCCCTGTTCTTGATCTGACCAAGAGTTCCACCGGGCAGACCTTCCTCAATGAGTGAAAGCACGCCAGGGCCATGGCATACGCTGCTGCACTGGTCGTAGATGCCTCCAAGCTTCTCGGTCAGAATGACGCCAAGCCTTATGGCCTCATTCACAGTTGACGCCCATCCGTAGAGGAGGGGCTTTTTCGAGTTCACCAGAATATCCACGGCTGCATCAATGGCTTCTTCATAGCTTACAGCCTTTCCATCCACCATGGGTGACCTGATCCTCTCCTTGGCACTGAATTTGGACATGCCGAGGGCGCAGAACTTCTTTCCCTTGTACTGCTGGACGTCGAACTGGACGTCATCACAGACGCTTCCGCAAAAGGTGCAGACTACATTTTCCACGTTTTCCATACAATCTCACCTCAACACACATAACACTATATCAAGTCCTCGACCCTCTTGACGTCCTCATCAGTTTTGTCAACTACGGCCTTGACTCCCTTAAACCTCGGCATTCCCGTGCCGTCTGTGTCATCACTTATAACAGCGTTTGCGTAGGGGCCCATGGGAATAAAGACCATGCCCTTCGGCAGATCTCCAATTCTCGCAAATACCACCACTTCTCCAAAATCAGTTCTTAACTTCACCCTATCTCCCTCACTTAAACCCAAGGCCTCAAAGTCCTCTTTACTCAGCTCGCAATAGCTTACAGCCTTGAAATACTCTTCGCTGAGCTTCTCCTCAACCGTCTTGCCTTGGTCAATTGTCCTTCCCGTAATTATCTCCACTTCAATTGGCATAAATGACCCACCAGAAATTTTTAAAAAGTCGTTCAGAGCGTTATTTAACCGTTGTGATTTTTTTGATTCGTTATTTGTCGGCTATCCGTCTATTATCAGCGGAATATTCATTTCTTATTATCAATTTCCGACATTCGACATCTCAATGTCTGGAGGTTTTGGACACGTTAGTGCATAGAAGGCGCCATAATTAAACATCACAACCCTTATTAGGTATCCGGCATCTTCCAGCATATGGAGAAACTTCTGAGAAACAGAGAGGACAGAATTATAGCCGGCGTTTGCGGTGGGCTGGCAAAGTACTTTGGAGTGGACTCAACCCCTATAAGGCTCATTTTCATTGTTGGGGCTTTTCTGAAGGGAATCACAATTCTTTGTGAAAGACTTTATACCTTTCTGGATCAGCGATTCTCAGCTTTTTGCGGTGATACTGATCCTTATTGGAATCGGTTTGCTGGTGAGTAAGAAATGAGGGGGGCTGTAGGAGCTCTGCTGGTGCTGCTGGGAGTTTTTCTGCTGCTTGCTTCAACGGGAGTCATGAATGAGGTAATCTACCAGCACGCCAGCACCCTCTACAAGCTCTACCCCCTTGCAATATCCCTGATCGGACTTGCAATACTTACAAACGGTGTGCTGAGGGGAGTGTTCATTATTTCAGCGCTGGCAGTGGCAGTTCTGTCAATCGCCGCGTACACGTACTCGGTGGTGGGCACGTCCGGCATTCAGGTGAACGACGGTTCCATCAGGTTCGGAGCGGGTGAGGCCCTCGTAAGCTGGGTGGAGACGGAGGGGGCAGTAACTGTCGGCAGCAACTCCACCGACATAAGCTTCGGAGCCGGCAGCGTTACCGTTGAGCTCCCACCGCATGCGGTTAACGTGACCGTGAAGGGAGGAGTGGGTGAGATAAAGATCATAGTCCCGGAGAACGTGAGGGTTAATTTTGACGGGAACGTTGGAATAGGGGAGATTGAAGGGCTTGAGAATGTTAGAGAAGGTGAGGTTACTGCCAATATAACATGTCAGCTAGGAATAGGAAAAATAGAGTTTGTAAGGCGATGATCGGGTTAATTCCACTTACTTTGACAGCACCCCCTCCTTAACCGCAATCCTCTCTATCTCGTCCCTCAGCTCTTCAAGATTGTCCATAAGCTCCTTCCATACTTCAAACGGCATTTCTCCTTCAAGCTTCCCTCTTAGCTCTCTGAGGCGGAGCTTTATCCTTCTGACCTGATCCGAGTAAATCTCCTCCCGCTCTGTCCCGTAGAAGATGTTGCCCAGCGTTCCAATGGCAGCACGGAGAATTCTTATCCTCTCCTCAACACTCCCGCTGTAGTCGAAGGACTCTATCAGGGATGAAAGGTTCTGGCTCAGAGTTGTCATGGAGCCTGCTTTCAATTAAAAAGTAAAAATACTTTTCTCGACCTGGACAGAGAATCAGGGAGTGACCTGTATGCTTCCCGAGATCTCATAGGGTGATCCGCTGTAGGTCACAACTCCCGAAAAGGTGACCGTGCCGTATATCCCGTCAACGTTGGCTATTTCTACCTCCACCTTCCCGGGAACCTGAGCAACCACGTTCTGGGGCTTTACGGCTATTCCCGGAGTTGCCGTGAAGTTGAGGTTTATGTCGCCCCTGTATCCCGCTGACGTCAGGTTGAGAGTCACTGTGACCCTCTCACCTTTGCTCACCCTGACCACACTGTCGTACTCCACCACCACCGGCACCCCCGTAACGAGAACCGAGACCGGAACCGTGTGCTCACCGTAGGTAATCCTGCCACTGTACGTGCCCGGTGGTGTGTGCACGTCTGGCACAATGTCTATGCGGTAGCTGTAATCGTTCAGCTTAGAGACGGTGTAGTTAAAGGGGAATTCCACTTTCAACTCGTATGCAGCAGATTTTATGGCATATATGTCCACCTGAAGGTTCGAAGCTACTCCCTGGGCTGCCCGGACCTCCCGGGGCGCAACAACAGCATATCCGTTCCTGCCAGCCACCACTTCCAGCTTCGCACTTCCCACGTTAACTGTATATCTCCCCATTTCAATGTCTTCAGCGTAGAGGGTGACGTTTGCAGCATAGGGCGTCTTGTCCCTCTCTGGATCAACAAAGGCTCTGATGCCCTCCGGCGTGGCGACTCTGATGGAGTATTCTTCAGGCGAGAACTGGTTGCTTCTCACCACCACCGCCTTAACTGATGCAAAGCTGCCTGGCTCAAGGTACACGAGGTCAGAGCTCAATCGAACGGCGTAATCCTTCCTTACCGGCTTCAGGTATATCCTGTAGACCTCATAAGTGTTACCAGAAGTTGCGTTTATGGTAACGACGTATGGCCTGGTCTTCTTGAAAATCAGCCCCTTCTTCGGTGCCTCCTTTTTTGCCAGCAGGAAAAGTTTTGCTTTAAAGGGTGCCATGCCCATTTCGGGTTCTATTCTAGCTTCAATGGCAGACGGCGCCGTTACGTTGAGCTCCACCATCCCCGAACCTGCCACATATATCGGAACCTCCACTTCCTGACCGATAACAGGGCTGAATTCAACACGGGGGAGCAGAACCTTGAAGGCGTTTCCGACGGCGATGGTGGATATTCCTGTAAGGCTCCCGTCCCCCAGGGCCACCCCGTTGAAGGGAGAGAGCGACGAGTACTGCCTGAGAAACTCCTGTGTTACGGCTACACCTGCCGAAGGACCGAGAGCTATTGCGTCTAAGAAGTGGGGGGAGAAAAAGGTGACGGGGTTTGCCAGCATTGCGATGCCAATCGCACCTGCAGTTATGCCGGTAATCGTCCCGAAAACCATGCTGAAGGATACGGTTACAGGCAGCAGCATGACCCAGAGAATCCTGAAGAGGGTCGAAAGAAGGCCCCCTTCCTTCTGCTTCACCGGATTGTTGACCCTTATGTAGCTTTCAACAGTTTTGTCTGCCGAAGTGCCTGTTATCTTGACGTGCTGCCCATCCCCAACCCATCCGGTAACCTTTATTTTCATTGTGGCGTTGAAGGGCGGCACGCCAGACGCCGAAAGCTGTGGAATAAGATACTTGCTGGAGCTCACCGCTTTGAGTCGCACCTCTTCCTTGAAATCCCCGATGGGCACAACCCTGACGGGATACTCAACCGTCTCCCCCGGCTTTAGGAAAATTGGTTTCTCTATGCCCGGCAGAACCGCGAAGCTCGGTGATTCAATGCCGGTAACCCACATGCGGGAGAAGTAGAGCAAATTATCATTCCTGGCTGCAAAAACCAGCTTTCCCTGTCCCTGACCGCTCACCTGAACCTGACTCTGAGAGAGTTGAACCGAGAAGTCAGCATCGTGAGGCCCTCGAAGAATCAGCAATTCACCATCTGAGCTGATTTCAGCAACACCCTTGCTGTCAGACCTGAATACAAGCTGTCCCGGATGTTCGATGAACGGTATTTCGGGCAAATTTGGAGATTCAGGCGCTTTTGAACTGGACACAGGGGCAGGCGTGGGCGTCTGCAACTGAACTGGTGTGGTGGGCTTCTGGGCACATCCTGCCAGCAGAAGTCCCAGAAGTATGACTGCAACCACATAAGCCCTGAAGCTCATAAACTTTAATATAATCCAAATCATATATATTTTTTGTAGATTGTAAGAGATGACAGGAAGATTTTTATTTTTTAAAATCAAGTCCCGTTCGGGTGATAATTTGGCAGACGTGACCGTGTACGCCCTCTCAACATGCCCCTACTGCAAGCGAACCATAAAATTCCTCCAGGAGAGAGGCGTGGATTTCGAAGTTATTTTTCTGGACGAGCTGGAAGGTGACGAGAAGAAAGAAGTAATTAAGAGAGTGCACGAGATTTCGGGGAGTTATGCCGTTCCGCTGATTATAAAGGGAGACAAGCACGTTCTCGGGTACGACGAAAAGGCCATTCGGGAGCTTCTGGAGGGTTGAGATGGTTGAGGCAGCCAAAATGACTCCTGAGGAGTACTATAAAATTCTGGAGAAGGTTGCAGTAAGAAAGGGCTGGCACCTCAATCCGGATGAGGAGCTTGTGCTCGAGCTGGCTGAAGGGCTTCTGAAGAACAAAGAGCGCTACGGTTACGCGAGCTGTCCCTGCAGACCCGCAACGGGAGACGTCAAGAAAGATAAGCCGATCATATGCCCCTGCGTTTACGCTGAGGACGACATCAAAGAATACGGCAGGTGCTTCTGCGGCCTTTACGTGAGCAAGGAAGTGGTTGAAGGGAAGGTGACGCCGCCTGCTGCGATTCCCGACAGGCACTTTGAGAGGTATCTGGAGGACTAGATGTTAATAAAATTATTAGTATTTAGAAAATTTAGAGAATTTAGAGTCCCATAATGGGCTTTTCTCTCAAAGGGGCGATCATTTCTTAACTTCACTGGAAAATCCGACGATTTGTCAGATTATTATAGAAATAGGGCTTTTAGAGACAGAAATGTGGGAGGCACGGCTAGAGCCCCAAACTCACAGGCATCTCAAAACCTAAACATTAATTTACGACAAAAATCCAACCAGACACATGACTCTGAGAAAAAACCCTGCCACGAGCTGGCTCGAAAGCTGTACGCCTGAAATCGGGGAAGGAACTTTTGTCGACCCTGCTGCAGTAATCATAGGGAAGGTTGAAGTCGGAAAAAACTGCTACATCGGCCCCACAGCCGTTTTAAGGGGAGATGAGGGAGGGATCAGGATTGGTAACGCATGCAACATTCAGGATGGGGTCATCATCCACGCCCTGAAGGGCAGCAGCGTTGAAGTCCACGATGGCGTCTCGCTGGCCCACGGCTGCGTAATCCACGGCCCTGCTGAGATTGGCAGTAACAGCTTCGTTGGCTTCAGAAGCGTAATCTTAAGGGCGAGAATAGGTGAGAACTGCTTCATCGGACACGGCTGCATTATCACTGGCGTTGAAATACCAGACGGGAAGCTTGTGGATGATGGAACGAAAATAAGGAGCCAGAAAGACGTTGAAGAGCTCAGCGATGTGGGAGAAGAGCAGAAGGGGTTCGTGAAGGAGGTCAGAGAAGTGAATCTGGAGTTTGCAAGCTCTTACCTTTCTCTACATTCTCCCCTCAATGAACTTGATGCTCACAAAGGCAGCAAGCATTGAAATTGAGATGCCGGTAATCAGAAAGTCTGCATTCGGCAGTCCATTGCTCAGAATCCATACGATACCATTCACGGCGCCCACAATTACGAAGGTCACGAGAAGGCTGAGCAGTGCGCCACCCATCAGATAATAGGGAAACTCAACGTTCCTGTGCTGGATCACGACGGAAAAGACGATGAAGAGGAGGGAGAACACCAGCAGCACGTAGGGAGGGTTCATGAAAAGCCTGAAGGTGAGGAGGATTGCATAAAGGCCATACCACCAGAGAAAAATCAGAAGGCCGAGAATGGCTGAGAGAGCAATGTGGGCTGCGAGCTTTCTGCGAAGCCCTTCAAGAGGCTCCATGGGGACAATTATAATCCATCAAATATATATCTTTCTGC
>CAZHKD010000048.1:0-12440 GCA_964533255.1 uncultured archaeon
TCCTTGTGGAGTATCTCGAAAACCTGACGCATCTTACGCATCGCTCTGCCTTAAGATGGCAGGTATAAAATTGTTTAGCATGCTTGGGCGGTGGTTGTTTTTACAATTCTTCAGCTCTTCTAATTTTTATCTCTAAAAATAAGCCAGAAAAGTGAAAAGGAAATTAAAACACCTCCCAAGAAAGAAATACTCAGAATTGCAAAAAATTTCCAAATTTCCATTTCCTCACCAGCGATGACAAAAGGTAATTGGGGGAGAAGTCTCTCAAACTCCTTTTTTAACAACCAGCTCCCAATAAACGATATGACGAACCCAATTACAAAAATTATTATAGATATTATCGGAGCTTTCTTCTTTATCTTGGACATGGTATAGGTTTTCAACAAAGATTCGAACTCACTCCTCTCCATTGATGAAAGAAAAATTATGCTTTCTTTATTGTAAACATACAATTTTACGTCTCTCATTCTCCTGCCAATTTTTCGTTCTGCGATACTGATGACACCGATTTCCAGCAACTTTCCTATGTGGTGCTGAACAGTTGATATGGGTAGTCTAAGTTTCTCTGAGAGATCAGTAATCGAAGATGGATTTTTGTATAACTCTCTCAGAATCTTGCGAGCGGTTTCGTTGCTTATCTCAGAGGCAAGCTGTCTGGCTTTCTCAGTATATAACTGCTCGATGTAAAAAATGTCGTCTGAGGACTCTGAAGAATCTGAAGGGTTTTTTGGGCTGACTGGAGAGTTAAGATTCACACCCCAGTTTCGGAATAAGATTAAATAAATTTTTCTATTAGTTCAATTCAGGTTGAAGTAATCGGAGATTTTAAGTATACTAAAATCATAAGAATTGTAAAATTGAGAAGGTGGCGGTGGTTGGAAAGGTGAAAAGTTGAGTAAAAAAACTTGGGAGTGATGTGATGGGCTATATATGGCAAGAAACAAGAGATAATCCGACTATACCGCTTGATCAGATAAAAGGGATAAAAATGACTGTATATGCAGAAAAGAAGACGTTATTCACTAAGCCCTATGAAAGTGTGTTTGAGTTCGTGGAGATTTACCCTATAGACATTGTGAAGCTCGACGGAACTGTTCATAGATGGAAGTATGTTGATGACGTTTTGATAAACCAGCACAGCGAGGAGCTATCGGATAACATCATCACTACAGGTAAATTCGACAAAAACGGAGAAATGCTGATATATTCGAGCTTTAACGTACAGTGAGTGAAAATGAGGCTACCGGCTAAAGAGCTTCTGACTAAGAGAAAATTACTATTTTTACTGATAGCTGTACTCTTAACTTCCGCATTCCTAGCATATTGGTCTGGTTCTTGGTCAGATTCAGATGGCGAGAATAGGGAAATAGAAATTCTACCATCTCCCGGTCAGTACCTCACAACCAAGTCATACATCAACAACCAGACAAAAATAAGGCTTTTGAGCCTGACAAAGGAGCTGACAAAGATAAAAGAGGGCGTGTTCTACATATCGCAAGTAGGCAACAATCCTCCAGAAAAGGTTTACTTGGTGAAACCGGATGAACAGGTAATTTTGCTAAAGGGCAAAATCAGAAACGAATACGACGAAGAATACTACGTTTTCCTGTTTGCTGCTGCATATGACCCATCAGGCAGAGAGATTTCAGAGTCCATAAACGCTGGTGCTCCGGGGACTCCATGGAGTAAAGGAGTAGTTGTCAAGCCTGAAGCGGGAGGAGAGACAAACTTTGAGCTGATTTTGAAATACGACAGCAGAATTTCCCTGGTCAGAATTTTTGTCGCTTTGAGCAAGTCTCCCTATCCGTGATCGAAATGAAGATAGTACTTTTTTCTTTGTTCAATTTCCTCATCTGGCTCACCATTCCAGCATACTGCATCTACCTGTACCTCACAAGGCGATTAAAAGGTGCACTGGTAATAGCCACCGGATTTGTCGTGCAGATGGCTGCGAATTTGCTGCTTCCGGTTTTCGCTGACAGCCTCATTCAGAACGCTCAGCTCTTCATGTTTACAATTTCGCTCATTAGCAATATCGTTCTGGCTGTGTTTTTCGTCTACGGGTTGCATCTGCTCGTAAAGGATGGAGTGCAGCAAAATTTAGAGGTGGGAGTATGGGGAGAGTACTGATATTGGCTATAGCAGTATCTCTACTCCTGACCGCCACTATGGCTACAATCGCAGAAATTGCGGATACAGACAATCGGCCCACCAAGGTCGAATCCATCCCGTTTCTCACACCCAAAGAAATACTCGACCCAGGGGTCGCTCAGAAATACGATGTACCTGGATATCTTGAAATAACATTAGCAGAAAATACGATGAAGTTTCTAAACGTGAAGAAGGGAGGGAAAGCAAACGTAACAATCTTGCTTCACTTCGTCTCCTATGATCCTAAACTCAAAGAAATAAGGGTCAGGATCGATCCGAACGGTGAAGGACTCAGAATTAAGCAATCATACGCCATTAGAGATAAATGGGGAACTATTGTGGAAAGAGGACATTTGGAAGTTAACAAACTTGTAAGCTACAGACCAGCAGGAGTCATAACTGTAAGAGCAAATCAAACCGTACCTGTCGTCATGACATTTCATGTCCCTAAGACTATTCCGAATGTTTCAGCAATTCCGATAGGTGCCGTAGGTGTTTCAAGTGATGTTCCAATAATCGACAGGGTTGATTTGGTGGCGTATATTGGAGGTGGAGATACATGAATGTTAGATCAGCGCTCCTCCTCACCACTCTTGTATTTGTTCTGATCATGCCCTTATCTACAGCGAGCCCGTACATAGGAGGATACCTAAAAGGAAGTGCTGTAACTGCGAGTAAGGTTTTAGACGCCGTTAATTTTGCAGGAACTAAGCCCAGCGAGATACCGGACGATAAATGGTTAGGAGGCGTACTTAGCGTCGCTGGCGGAAATGGTCTCAGTGGGGTACCAGTCCCATAATGGCATACAGGTTAAGCACCTACAGTTCGGAATTGAAAGTAATGCACCAATCACCGAAACTGCTTGGAATGAGCTAAATGACAACCCATGCTACTACGATGGATCAAACTGGCGTTACCTTCCAGGTTACGTGACCCACGGTAGTACATCATGCATCACTTGGATCGGAGATAAACTCTATCGCGTTGGTGGTGAAACTTATACCGGCGTAAATAAAAAATCATCATGGGATGATGGTGTTCGCTGGGAATATACAGGTACAACAATAGCTGACGATTCTGGAATGTGGAGTGGGGGCGGAATAGTAAGCGACTCCGTAGCAACACCATACAACTGAAAAATTTTTAATCTAATCAAGTTTTTATCCCTCCCACCCAGCCCCTCCTCCATCCCTGAGTTTCATTTGTTTGACTTAATCAGGTTAAATGAGATGTTGAACGATTAAAAACTCTCAACTCGCTAACTTCGAAAACATTATGTACTCGATACATCTGGTGTAAAAACCATGGGGCTATTCGGTACGAAAGCCAGTCTGTTCTCAGATATAAGCCTGATTCTTGAGTTCCTTGTTACGGCCTTCTTCATTGCGGGGATAATGTATGCTGGGAAGGTTAGAAGGAAGCACTGCGTGCTCATGGCCACAGCTTTCACCCTGGACGTGTCTTTCATGGTGAGCTACATGGTGAAAAGCCTGGTTGAGGGGAGAACAGAGTTTGTAGGGCCTGAAACCATAAAGCTCTACGTGTACCTTCCAACCGTCGTGATTCACTCCATCATATCGCTGCTGGTTCTTTTTATGGCGGCGTACATGGTCTTCAGTGGATTCAGGGAGAGGACGGAAAGGCACAGGAGGCTGGGAATGGTTACCTTTTACACCTGGCTAATCTCCTTCGCCTCAGGCATTGCAGTTTACCTGCTGCTGTATGTCTTTTACTGATGTTTGATTATTTCAGCCTCTTCTCTATCTCCATGGCTTTCCTCAATGCTGTGAGAAACATGGCAGCGATGACGATCACCACAGCCAGCGTGGCAGCAAAAACTGCTGTGAAGTCGTTCATTCCTCCACCTCCTCTGCTTTAATCTTCAGAAGCTCCAGTTTTGATTCAAGAATGAAGAATGAGATGTAGATCAGAAGGAAGGCAGTTATCATCATTCCCAGTGTTGAACCGACCTTCACACCTAAGGAGATTCCAGAAAGGGGGACTGTGCTCGGAGAAGGATGCAAGGAAAAGTATATTTTGGTGGAGAAGTAGCTGAGTGGAACTGTAGCGTATGCGAAGATTGCCAGAATGGAGGAGCTCTTTGCCCTCTCCTCTGGAGTGTCAATGGAGGAGCGCAGCGCGAAGTAGGCAGCGTAGGCGAACCAGAGGATGAGTACTGTCGTCTCCCTGGGGTCCCAGTTCCAGAAGGAGCCCCAGGCAACTCTCGCCCATATAGAACCGCTGATGAGGGCTGCAGTGATGAAAAAGAAGCCGGCTTTGGCTGAGCTGGAAGCATAAATATCCCATTTATAATCCCCTGTCCTGAGGTAGCTTATGGCCGCAGCAAGGGTTATGGTGAAGGCCGTGAAGGACGTGATGGCTGAAGGGACGTGAAAGAATATTATGCGGTAATTGTTCTCGAGCAGCGGTTCCACGGAAGGCGGAAGCAGAACGAGACCTCTGAAGCTACCGTAGGCAAAAAGGAGAATTGCCAGAAGCATGACAGGTATGAGCATCCTCATGGCCTGTTTTTACATCTGACGGATATTTAACCTTTTACTTTGTTTGCCAAAACGTGAATTTTCGGAACTCAGCACAACCACTTTCACATCACCCGAAAGTATTAAAACGTCTGAAGATAAAATAAATCCATGGTTATCGGCGTTACCATGGTGAACGTCTCGCCCGGCAGTGAAAAAGAGGTTTACACTAGGGTTAAGGAGATGAAAAACGTCAGGGACATTTACCATGTGTTTGGAGAATTCGACTTCGTTGTGATAATTCAGGCTGACAGCCTGTCCGACCTGAACAGAACCGTTGATGCGATAAGGGAGATTAAGGGGGTTACCAAGACCCAGACGGTTGTTGGTGCGGAAATCTGAGGAAGGCTTAAAAAAGGCAATCGGAGCATGATAGCTGAGGAGCTGGCGAAGAAGCAGAAAGAGATCAGCATTGCGGAGTTCTTCGAGAAGAACAAGCACATACTTGGCTATTCCAATCCTTCGAAGAGCCTCATCACGTGCGTTAAAGAGGCAGTCGACAACGCCCTGGATGCGTGCGAGGAGGCAGGGATTCTCCCGGACATAATGGTTCAGATAACCAGAGTTGACAAAAATAATTTCCGAATCGTCGTGGAAGACAACGGGCCGGGCATAGTGAAGGAGCAGATTCCGAAAATCTTTGGCAAGCTGCTTTACGGCTCCCGCTTCCACGCCATAAGGCAGAGCAGAGGGCAGCAGGGCATAGGCATAAGCTCCGCCGTGCTCTATGCTCAGCTAACCACGGGAAAGCCAACCGTTATAACCTCCAAAACATCACCGAATGAAAAGGCCTGGAAGGTGTCCGTTTTCATAAACACCAGAAAGAACGAGCCTGAGATTGTCGAAGAGGAGCAGGTTGAGTGGCATAGGCCGAGAGGGACGAGAATCGAGCTGGAGATTCAGGGAAGCTACGTCAAGGAGCGAAAGCAGAGCGTGTACGAGTACCTGAAGGAGACATCGGTGGTCAACCCCCACGCCAGAATAACCCTCGTTGACCCCGACGGCGACATCCACGAGTTCGAGAGGGTGAGCGAGGAGCTGCCTGAGATTCCTAAGGAAATAAAGCCCCACCCCCACGGAATCGAACTCGGCACGCTAATGGCCATGCTGAAGTACACGAAGGCCAGAGACCTGAAGGGCTTCCTGAAAGGGGAGTTTGTGAGAGTTGGAGATAAAATCGCCGCAGAGGTTCTCAGCAAGGCAGGTTTCAGCGGGAGAGAAGATCCCCGCCAACTCACAAGGGATGATGCTGTGAAACTCCTCAACGCCTTCATGGAAACGGATTTTCTGCCACCTCCCACCGACTGCCTCTCGCCTATTGGAGAAAGCCTCATAATGCGGAGTTTGCTTTCAGAATACAAGCCGGAGTTCGCTTATGCCGTGACAAGAAAGCCCAAGGTTTACTCCGGGCACCCCTTCCTGATTGAGGTGGGTATTGCCTACGGGGGAGAGCTGAAGAGCGACGACAAGGTCATTCTGCTCAGGTTCGCCAACAAGATTCCGCTTCTCTACCAGCAGAGCGGCTGTGCCCTGACGAAGGCCGTTGAAAGCGTTAACTGGAAGTCCTACGGGCTTCAGCAGAGCAGGGACGAGCTTCCTGTCGGGCCAGCGGTCATTCTCGTCCACCTCGCATCCACGAACATCCCCTACACGTCCGAATCAAAGGAGGCGATTGCAGCGATTCCTGAGATCATAGACGAAGCTCGTCTCGCCTTACAGGAAGCGGGAAGGAGGCTGAAGGAGTACGTGGACAGGAAGAACAGGCTGCAGAGCAAGAGGAAAAAGGAGGAGGTTCTCAACAGAATCCTGCCCCTTCTCGCAAAGAAGGTCTGTGAGGTGCTGGAGGTCGAGCCGTTAGATGTCGAGAGGGTGGTTGCCAGAATAATGGGGAACTTTTACGTTGAGAGGGTTGTGAACCAGAAAGACGGTTTCGCTGAGGTGGAGCTGACGGTTTCCAACTACACCCGCTCCAGAAAGAGCGTTAGGATCATTGAGATGTGCAGGGGAGATGTGCAAGCAGATGGAGCCAGCGTCAGGGAGGGAACGATAACAACCGTGAGCTGGAATCTGACCGTTGAGCCCGACCAAGAGGTCAAGCTACGCTACAAATGCAGGGAAATAGTTAACAGGAAGCCCTACGTTGAGGGAGTCGAGCCAGAAATCCTGAGCGGCGGGGAGGTGATGCCCCTCTGAAGGAGATTGAGAGGAGGTGCCTGACGGCGCTTCTCTCCATCGTTGAAAGGATGTACAACCAGCTTAAGGCTGGAAGGATTCCGGAGCTTGACATAGCCACGAGAACGAAATACAACATCGAGTTCAACGAGGAGAGCGAGGTGTGGGTTTACGGAGCGAGGACTTCAAAGAGGAGTGCGAAGACAGTCAAAGGGGCGTACCAGCTCCTGAGGATGGTGCACGTCATCGGCTTTCTGAAGGAGCAGCTCAACCTCAACAAGTCCTCGACGCTCAGAGAGCTCTACTACATCTCCGAAAACTGGGGGCTGGCGAAGTTTGAGGATCAGCAGGACAGCGACAGGCTGATTGAAGACCTGGAAATCCTGACGGAGTTTCAGAGGGAGCACTTCCACATCAGGCCCGAGGAGGATGGAGCCACAGTAATAGGGCCTTTGAGGATAAGGGAGGAAACCCGGAGGGGCGTGAGGGAAATACACTGTCAGGACGACGTGGGAGAGGGCGGCTACCAGATTCCCACAAACGTGGACAACATTCAGTTTATCGACCACGATGCAAAGTTCGTGATAGCCATAGAGACAGGCGGTATGAGGGACAGGCTTGTGGAGAACGGATTTGATGAGAAGTTCGACGCCATCATAGTCCACCTGAAGGGTCAGCCGGCCAGAAGCACAAGGAGGCTGCTTAAAAGGCTGAATACCGAGCTCGACCTGCCTGTGGTTGTGTTCACAGACGGCGACCCCTGGAGCTACCGCATCTATGCAAGTGTGGCGTATGGCTCAATCAAGTCCGCTCACCTCAGCGAGTATCTCGCAACACCCGCCGCCCAGTTCGTGGGAATCAGGCCCTCCGACATAGTGAAGTACGATCTGCCGTCTGACAAGCTGAACGATCAGGATATAAGGGCTCTGAACGCGATTCTGACAGATCCACGCTTCGAAACCGAGTTCTGGAAGAAGGAAGTGAGCCTTCAGCTCGAGCTCAACAAGAAGTCGGAACAGCAGGCTCTGGCCAAATACGGGCTGGATTACGTCAGCGATGTATACCTGCCTGAAAGGCTGACGGAGCTGGGAGTGATTTAGGGGTTTTAGGCAGGGTTGCCAGTTCGCCCGTTCTGGGGGTTTGGCGGGCAGTGGCAGGATCGCCGGTGAACAACACAACATAATGTTTTTAATTCCTTGTGCCGGCGTTATGCGAAATGATTGGTGTTACAAGGTACTGTGTTGGTTGCAGCTTCTGCAGACTCGTGTGCCCCACCGGGGCCATAGAGGTGATGGGCAAGGCTGAGATAAACCACGAGCTCTGCATAGAGTGCAAGAAATGCGTGGTCTACTGCCCCCTGGAGGCCCTGAGGGTAATAGAATGAAGTACGTGAAAAATGAAATTTAACCAGAGAGGGGTTGAATGAGAGTTTGCGTGATAGGTGCCGGGCTGGGAGGTCTGCTGTCGGCAGCGCTGCTGTCAGCAAAAGGCTATGAGGTGGATGTATTCGAGAAGCTCCCCTTCTACGGAGGCAGGTTCACCAGCATAAACTACAGGGGTTTTGAGATCAGCACGGGAGCTTTGCATATGATTCCCCACGGCAGCAAAGGGCCTCTCGCCACCCTGCTGAAGAAAGCGGGGAGCGATGTTGAAATAGTGGATTCGAAGCCTGAGGGTGAAATATTCCTGAACGGGGAAAGAATGGAGGTCAGGAAGAAGCACTTTCCCTTCAGGTCGCGCATGAAGTTCTTCACCTGGTACGCCTGGAATGCCCTGCTGGGGAAGGATGCAAATCTCGATGAGTTCGGAAAGCAGCTTGATGACTTCAGCTACAGCTTCATGAAGAGTTTTGTGGGCTGGAGCTTCAGCCTGATGCCGAAGGACATCACATTTTCGAAAATGCTTGCAGTTTACAGGCAGGTTGCCAAATACAGGGGGCCCGGGATACCTGTTGGCGGGTGCAAAGCCGTTGCGGACTCGCTTGCGGAGATCATAGAATCCAACGGTGGCAGGATACACTTGAAGACGAAAATAGAGGGGCTGAAGGCTGGAGAGGGTGAAAGGGTAAGGGAAGCTGTTTTTGACGGCAAATCTAAAAATTACGACATCTTCATCTCAAACATCGGCCACACTCTCACAGCGAAGCTCCTCAGCGATTCAGAATACGAAAAGCGTTATGATGCAGAGCCCAGCAGGGGGGTAAAATACACCTTAGCCATTAAAGAACCCTTCATAGGCCATACTGGCGTCCTCTTCACCCTCAACACCAGAAGGATAAGCGGTATGAATGAGGTTACCAATGCAGACCCAAGCTTAGCACCTGCGGGCTACCACATGCTTCAGGCTCACCAGCCAATGGAGACGGAAAACGTGAGATACGAAATAGGGCTGGGCTTGAAGGATATCGAGGAAATTCTTTCCGGAATCGAGTATGAAGTCATATCCATCCAGAGCTACAGGGACGACTGGCCGGTGAACAGGGTTAAAGCGGGAAGCGACATGGGCGTCAGAACTCCCTACGGCAACCTCTTCGTTGTGGGGGATGGAGCCAAGGGGGATGACATAGAGGTGGATGGTATAGCTCTGGGAGTTATGGAAGTTATGGGGGTTCTGGAGGCTTTATGAAGGACGTTGTCAGGCTTAAGGACGTCACGAAGGTCTTTGGAAGGTTCAAGGCTCTGAAGGGAATAACCCTCAACGTGGTGGATGGAGAAAAGCTGGCGATTCTCGGCCCAAACGGGGCAGGCAAGACCACCCTCATCAAGATAATAAGCGGCCAGAGCAAGCCCACGAAAGGGGATGTCAGCGTCTACGGCTTCACGCCCTGGAAGTACAGCGAGGAGGTGAGGAGGAAGATAGGCGTGGTCTCCCACAACCTCCTGCTTTACGAAGATTTAACGGCATATGAGAACCTCCAGTTCTTTGCAAGGCTTTACGAGGTTGACGAGAGCAGAATTGGTGAGGTTCTGAGGGAATTCGGCCTTTATTCCAGAAGACACGACCTGGTGAAGAGCTATTCCAGAGGTATGAAGCAGCGCCTTTCGATAGCCAGAGCAGTTCTTCACGACCCGCAGCTCCTAATACTGGACGAGCCCTCAACCGGCCTCGATTATCAGGGGAGGCTCAGGCTCATGGAGATGCTTGAGAGCTACGGAGAGCAGAGGACAGTAATTCTGACGACCCACAACATTGAGGAGGCTGAGAGGCTGTGCAGAAAGGTGGCCATCATAAATGAGGGCAGGCTGGTGAGTTATGGGGAGGTTGACGGAATAGAGAGCCTCGCAGACTTCTACCTCAAAGTCATGGGTGGTGTACCTTGAGAAATCTGGGTAAAGCTCTGGAGCTGGCAAAGAAGGACCTCCGCATCGAGTTCAGGACGAAGAACACCATCAACTTCATGCTGCTTTTCGCTCTCGTGACATCAATGATGTTCAGCGTTGCTGTGCCTATCAGCGTTGCAGAGAAGGTCGCTCCAGCTCTGATGTGGCTGGTTTTTCTTTTTGTGGGCATGCTGGGATATTCAAGAGCCTTTCTGAGGGAGGTGGAGCTGGAAACCCTGGATGCTCTTCGCATATCCCCCATAAGTCCTTCAAGCGTTCTTCTGGGAAAGGTTATCTACAATATTTCTCTCATGCTCCTGATGGAAGTTACGATTCTGCCAATTTTCCTTGCACTCTTCAACCTCTCAATTGCCGACCCCTTGCTTCTGCTGGTGGCAGTTACTGCAGGAAACGTCGGGTTTGTGGTGGTCTCTTCCTCCCTTTCAGTTCTGGTCATAAAATCCAAATCGAGAGAGCTTCTGCTTCCTGTCGTACTGTTCCCGGTCATATTCCCCATCATCACTTCTACCATCAATGCTGTAAACGTGGCCATCAGAGGAGGTGATGCGCTGCCCCACCTTGCAATCATCGGAGCTTTCGCAGTGGTCATGGTGGCGGTGAGCTTACTGACCTTTGATTATGCCTTTACTGAGTGATCCTGTGGCTGACTAGAACGTTGTCCCTAGAGCGTTACCCACGGTCATAAAACTAAAGAAAAATATAATAATTACCTATACTCTTTAATCTTCTCCAGCAGTTTTGGCACAACCGCGTAGAGGTCACCCACAATCCCGTAATCAGCGTGTTCGAAAATGGGCGCATTCGCATCGCTGTTGATGGCCACGATGGTCTTGGAATCCCTCACTCCGGCGATGTGCTGAATCTGCCCTGAGACGCCAACGCCCACGTAAAGCTTCGGCTTAACGGCAACGCCGGACATTCCGACCCAGCTGGGCGCCCAGTGGAGGTCTGCTGAAAGGGGCCTTGTAACCCCCACTGCCCCGCCGAGAGCTTCGGCGAGCTCCTCAAGCATCGAAAGGTCTTCCTTCTTCTTCACACCCCTCCCTGCCACCACAACCACTTCAGCGCCCTCGAGCCCGAGTCCAGCTTCCTTGCTCCTTACCTCCAGCACTTCAACGCCGGGAGAGACTTCAACCTGAACCTCTTCAACCTCTCCCTCTCCAGCCTCGTCAGCCTTCGGATATGAGCCGGGCTTCAGGCAAACGATGCCCGGCGACGTTTTCAGCTTAATCTCCGCCTGAGCGACGCCTCCGTACGAGCTCCTTACCGCAACCAACCCGTCATCAGCCCTTACCTGCGAAGCCTCGCTAACGCATGCAGCATCCAGCCTTGCAGCCAGAAACGATGCAACAGCGACGCCTTTCGGATTGCCCTCCACAAGCACCACGTCGGGATTCGCTCTCTTAACGACGTCCTCCAGAACGACAGCGTATTCCGCCGGCCTGAATTCTCCAAGGTTTTCAGAGTCTGCGAAGTAAACCTTATTTGCGAATTTTCTGGCCTGTTCGGCAAACTCCCTGCTTCCAATTACAGCAGCGGATATGCTGCTTGCTCCAATCTCCTTTGCAGCGGTCACCAGCTCCTTCAGCCCGCCGTCACTTTCCGAATAGACGAGAACGTTCATGAGCATCACCCCATTAAATCAAATTCTCCCTGTGAAGCTCCTCCACAAGCTTGGCGACAGCCTCGTCAACCTTCGCTGCGTCGCTTGCGTCGAACACAACGTTTTTCCTGGCTACTTTCGGCATCCTTGCAGATAGCACTTCCATTTTCGCATCCACAGCAACGCCAAGCTCAGAGAGGGAGAGCTGGTTGAAGGGCTTTCGTGAAGCTTTCAGAATTGCCGAGAGTTTCGGAATCCTCGGCTCGTTTATCTCCAGCATTACTGAAACCACCGCTGGCAGAGCTGAACTGTAAACGTAAACCGCATCGCCCAGGTCGCTTTCGGTAACGACCTTTCCGTCCTCCACCTTCAGGGAGGCAGCATTTGGGAGGAAAGGTATGCTGAGACTTGCAGCAATCTTTGCCGGAACCTGCCAGGAGTAGCCGTCTGTTGAAGCGGCACCGCAGAGGATCAAGTCATAGTTCCCAACCTTTTGTATGGCAGCAGCCAGAACCTTCGCAACCGCCGTTGTGTCAGCCTCTTTCAAAGCGTCGTCCATCACCGCATAAACCTCGTCTGCCCCCATGGCGTATATCTCCTTCACAACCTCCCTCACGTCGCTTCCTCCGGCAG
>CAZHKD010000049.1:0-4108 GCA_964533255.1 uncultured archaeon
CCGTAAATAAGGATACGGATTGCCAGATCTATCATGGTTAATGATGATTTGACAAAAAATAAAAAAATTTCGGATGATGGTTTACAAATTCAACTTCTTCACCTACTCAAGCCAGGGTGGCAGCTTGAGCTCTCCGTTGGCAACCGTGGATGGGTAGATGATGTACTGCTTGCCGTCCTGCCACTGTGCAATCCAGTTCCTGACGTACTCATCGCCCCATACAAGAGCGTGGTTCTTGTGGAACGCGACGTTTCTCGTAAGCCTTGCAGGATTGCCGGGCTTGTACTGCTCCAGGTACTTCACAACAACATCCGGGTTGAATGGGTCTTTCTCTCCAGCCTTGTAGGCTGCTTCAACAGCCATCTTGTAGAGGTAAACGGCATCATAGGCTCCGTAAGCCTGGTGTGATTCCGGATAGTGGCCGTATTTGGCTTTGTACGCCTCTACGAACTTCTTGGCCATCTCTGTTGGCGGTGCAGTAACCAGGACGCCTCCGTCAGCCAGGAAGATTTCGTAGTTCGCAGCCCCGCCGGTCTTCTCGTAGAATCCGGCATCTATTGCAGCGAGGTCGTGTCCGGCAAGGAGGGCAGGTATTTGAAGCTCGGCCCACTGCTTTGCCAGCACATCGCCGGTTCCAGCTATGGCAAGTATGGGCATGATCAGGTCTGCACCCTTATCCTGCGCATCAAGTAGGAGCTGCTCGTATTCAGTGTATCCCCTCGGAACCTTGGCGTCGCCGACAATCTCAACGTTTCTCTCCTCGAGCAGAGGCGTCAGCCCCTTCATAACGGCATCCGTCCATATGTGCTCATCCCTGATGATGTATACTTTGTCAACCTTAACCCCTTTCTCGCGGAGGAAGTCGATCATCTCAGCAAGGTCCCATGCGAAGGTTGAACCGTTGTTCTGGCTCACTCTGAACCAGTACTTGTATTTCTCGTAGTTTTCAGCCACTTTAGCCGGATGAGCAGGGCTTGACGCATCTGCCAGGAATATCGTCTTTGTCTCTGCCATCGTCTCCATCATTGCGTTCATAACACCACTGCTGAAACCGCCGAGAATCATATCGGCCTTTTCTACAGTTGCGAGCCTTCTGAATTCAGCGGTTGCAGTATCGGGATTGAGCTTGGTATCGCCAACAACAACTCTAACCTTCAATCCCAGAATTCCTCCAGCGGCATTTATCTCTTCAGCAGCCAGCATAGCAGCTTTCTTTTCGGCAGTGCCTTCAGGCAGCGACATTGGTCCGATGACACCTATCACAACCTCCTTTTTGCCTCCAAAAGGTGCCGGAGTCGGTGTTGGGGTTGCCTTTGGCGTTTCTGCAGGCGCAGGAGTGGGTGTTGGTTTTTGCGGTGCCTGCTGGGCGCATCCGAGAAGCAGAGCCGTTACCAATACCAGCAACAACACTTTTCGCATCATTAATAGTGACTTATGAAGGTAATACTTAAATATTTCTACCGCCCACACAATTTACGATGAAGGCTTTACTTGAGGTTGAAAATGTAAGCAAAAAGTTCGGTGAGCTGGTGGCGCTGGAAAATATAAGCTTCCAAGTAACTGACAAAGAATGCATGGGTATAATAGGTCCCAACGGTGCCGGTAAAACCACATTATTTAATATAATTTCCGGAAACATGAAGCCCACCTCCGGAGCGGTAAGGTTCATGAAAAGAGATATAACGGGGAAGAAACCCAGTCAGCTCGTTAAAATGGGCCTTGTCAGGACCTTCCAGCTCATCAAGGCCTTTAAGAACATGACTGTTGAGGAGAATTTTCAGACGGTTGGAGAGGATTATAAAGAGATTATGAAGGACCTGGGGCTGTGGGAAAAGCGGGCAATGTTTGCCAAAAACCTGTCCCAGGGAGAGCTGAGGAAGCTCAACATAGGGCTTGCACTTGTCACCAATCCCAAGCTTCTCCTCCTGGACGAGCCGTTTTCCGGTTTAAGTCCAGCAGAGTGTGCAGAGCTGCACTCGGTTATTGACCAGCTCAAGGAAAAGGGTGTTACAATGGTTATAATAGAACACAAGCTGAAAGAGCTGTTCAATCACGCAGAAAGAGTTGTTGTGCTGAACTACGGTCACATCCTGTGTGAGGGGACGCCGGAAGAGATCGTCAGAGACATAAGGGTTATCGAAGCATACCTGGGGGTCGGTTATGAAGTTGCTTGAAGTTGAGGACCTCAGAGCGTACTACGGAAGGGCCAGGATACTGCATGGCATCAATCTCCATGTTGACGAGGGTGAAACCCTTGCAGTCCTCGGCCCAAATGGAGCTGGAAAGACGACGCTTCTCAACTCAATCTGCGGCCTTGTTACTACAGAGGGAAAAATAAGATTCAGGGGACAGCACCTCGACGGCCTGAAGACCCATGAGAGGATAAGAAAGGGTATCGGAATCTGCCCTGAGGGCAGGAAGCTCTTTCCAAACATGACCGTCGAAGACAATCTGAAGCTTGGAGCACCCAGCGATGACTGTGAAGAGGAGCTCAGGCTTGTTTACGACCTCTTCCCCAGAATTAAAGAGCTGAAAAATCAGGTTGTCAAAAACATGAGCGGTGGGGAGCAGCAGATGGTGGCGATTGGCAGAGCTCTTATGGCGAGGCCCAAGCTACTGCTTCTCGACGAGCCCTCGATGGGTCTCGCCCCTATAGTGCTCGGGAAAATAAGAGAGGCGCTGATGAGGATAAAGAACGAAACCGACATCTCGATACTGCTGGTTGAGCAGAACGTTCACCTCGCCCTTGAGCTGGCAGACAGAGTAAGCGTGCTGGTGAAAGGGGAAATAGTTAGAGAAGGGGATGCCGAGAGCATGACGGATCTGGAGAAGCATTACTTCGAGATATGAAATTTTGGAGGGTGCTGGCATGACGGTTGTGCTGAAGGTTAGAGATGTTATGAGCAAAAACGTGACGAAGGTGTCTGAGGACGCCACAGTCCTCGAAGCGGCAAAAAAAATGGTAGAGAAGGGCGTGAAGTGTGCTATCGTCATCGGCAGCAATGATGAGGCGCTGGGAGTCGTTACCGAGGGATCAATCACCAGAAAGGTTCTGGCCGCTGGCAGAGATGCGTCTGCTGTGAAGGTGAAGGAGATCATGTCCTCACCCGTCCTCACAATCCCGGCGGATGCGTCAATAAGGGAAGCGTCAGAACAGCTGCTGACGAAGGGTGTAAAGCAGCTTTACGTGGAGGATGACGGCGAAATTGTTGGGCTCGTAACCGAGCACCTGATACTGAAGGCCGTTACGGAAGTGGTTCTGACGCTCATATCGATTTGAGGATTAGAATTTAACGAAGAATCATTAAATTTTTAAATGCCTGTTTACATTGTAATATCAGGTGATTGAAGATGCGGTTTGAGGATAGAGTAGTGCTGGTTACCGGGGCTGCCAGAGGAATTGGAAGGGCCATTGCCGACGCTTTCGCGAAAGAAGGTGCCAAGGTTGTCATCAACGACATAAACGAGGAGGCTGCCAAAGCTGCTGCAGAAGAAATCAAAAAGGCCGGCGGTGAGGCGGCAGGAATACAGGCAGACGTCACAGACTACGAAAGCGTGAAGAAAATGGTTGAAGAGGCGAAGAGCATTTACGGGCCGGTTGATATTCTGGTTAACAACGCCGGATACTGGACGATAAAGCTGTTCAAGGACACCACGCCTGAAGAGTGGGAGAGGGACATCAGGATATGCTACTACGGGACTCTCAACTGCACCCATGCTGTCATCAGGGACATGATTGAGAAGAAGTATGGCAGGGTAATCAACATCGTCAGCGACGCCGGCAGGATTGGCGAGCCATACCTTGCGGTGTATTCGGGAGCCAAAGCTGCCATTGTGGGCTTCAGCAAGGCCCTTGCCAAGGAGGTGGCGAGATACAACATAACTGTCAACTGCATCGCCGCAGGCGTAACGAAAACTCCGGGAGTTGAGGGATTCCTGAAGAGCGTTGGAGGGGAGGAGAAGCTGATTAAGGCGTATCCGAGAGGCAGACTCGGTCTGCCTGAAGACATCGCAAATGGCGTCGTATTCTTCGCCTCCGACGAGTCAGAGTACATAACGGGGCAGGTTATAAGCATAAGCGGCGGATACACGACGGTTGGCTGAATTT
>CAZHKD010000049.1:4208-12394 GCA_964533255.1 uncultured archaeon
TAAACCAGAGCTTCCACCACCATCCGCAAAACCCTGCTGGTAATCTCAGGATCAGCCCCGCCGCCGTGTATGATGACGTAGCGGCCATCGCAAACCTCTTCCGCAAAATCCCTGACTTCGGATGCGATTGTGGCAAAGAATTCAGTGCTCAGACCAAGGCTGCCGTATTCCCAGGCATGGGTGTCGTGGCCCAGGAAGTGAACTACAATTTCTGGCCTGAAGCCTCTGAACCTTTCCAGAACCTCTCTGAGCCTGCTCATGTAAGCCTCATCATCCCTCAGATAGCCTGAGTTCACGCACAACTTTCCGGCTCCGTGGCTGCTAGAGCCGCAGAAGCAGACGTGAACGACGTCGCCGAAATCCGAGAGGATCTCCCTGTCGCCATCCCCGTGATGGGCGTCGGTATCGAGATAAAACATCCTCCTCAGACCCATGCCTCTCAATTTCAGGTACAGCGGCCCGGCGATGTTGAGATACGTTCCACCCCAGGCATTCTCCTTTCCAGCATGGTGTCCTGCAGCCACATTCAGACTCAGAGCATTGCTTGTTTCGCCTTCCCAGATTTTAACGGCAGCTTTAATGGCGCCTCCAACGCTGAGCTTTGCCGCCTGGTAGTACCACTCCCTTTTCTGGGCTTCAAGAAAGGTCTTTGAGTGAATTTTTTCCAGCAGAGATTCCTCCACAGGTTCCGCAACATCCAGCTCGACTTTCCCCTTCAGCTCATCCAGAATTTTCCTGAATTCAGCGTAGCGATTGCCAACGACCGGCCAGCTCTTCCCGAAGAACCCGGGGTGATAGACTAGGAGAGTCATCCAACAGGCCCCCGTGAGTGTTGCTGCCAAAGGGTATTAAAACTATGTGGTGTAAAAAAATTAATAAACTTGTGTTTACAGAATTGAACTCAAAGGGTGATTGATATGACATTGTCAACAAGATGCCTCAACTGCAGGAAGAGGTTTGAGGTGGAGAGAGGACAGGAGATAGCCAGCTGCCCGCATTGCGGTAGCAAATGGAGGATCTCTTGGATCGATGCTGACCAGCCCAAGGTTCAGGGGCCGGCGTGAGTGTCGAATAGAGAGGTGAAAGAATGGTGCTTAAAAGAAAGGTTGCCTTTGTGGATTTAAGCAAGCGGAAGAGCGTTATTAAGGAGATTCCTCTCGAACTGAGAAAAAAGCACCTGGGCGGGAGGGGGCTGAACTGGTACTACCTCTACAACAACGTCCCGCCAGAGGTCAGGCCCTTCGACGCCGAAAACATTCTTGCAGTCGGTGCCGGCCTGCTTTCAGGCTTTCCCGCGCTGGGGGCGGGTAGAGTTCAGATTTCCACCAAGAGCCCCATAACAAATGGCGTTGGAGACGCCAACATGGGCGGAGCCTTCGGGCCGCAGCTCAAGTACGCGGGCTTCGACCACGTCATAATAAGGGGCAGGGCGGAAAGGCCCGTATACGTTCTCCTCAAGGACGGAGAGGTGGAGGTAAGAAGTGCTGAGCATCTCTGGGGTCTGAGCACCCACGAAGCCCAGAAGGTCATAAGAGAGGAGGTCGAGGACGACAGGGCAGAGTCCATGGTGATAGGAAAGGCGGGAGAGAACAGGGTTGTTTACGCAAACGTCATGAACGGTGTGAAGAATTCCGGCGGCAGGAGCGGTGTTGGAGCTGTTATGGGCTCCAAAAACCTGAAGGCCGTGACGGCAAGCGGAAGCGTTGATCTCGAGCTTTTTGACCCCGATGCACTGCTTGACTACGCGCTGGAAGTTGACAGAAGGGCGAGGTCAACGAAGTGGGCCAGGACTCTCGGCAGGCTCGGCACTCCGCTCCTCTACGACGTTTCGTACACCACCGGCTTTATAGGTACCCTCAACTGGCAGTTCAACACTCCGGGAGAAGACGGCAAGCCTCTGGAGGCGGAGAACCTGGAGAAGTACAGCGTGAAGATGGTGGCATGCATAGGCTGCAGCGTCCACTGCAGGCACCGCGTCAGGATAAAGAAGGGGAGGTATGCAGGAATTTTCACAGAGGGGCCGGAATACGCTGCAAGCGGAGCCTTTGGCACGGGTGTCGGGGTCTACGACTGGGAGTTCGTCATAAAGGGCAACGAGATGTGCAATAAGTGGGGAGTCGACATAATCTCAATGGGAACCACCATTGCCTGGGCCTTCGAACTGTATCAGCGCGGAATTATCACGGAAAACGACACTGGCGGCCTCAAACTCGAGTGGGGGGATGAAGAGGCCGTTCTGGAGCTGGCGAGGATGATAGTGGAGAGAGAAAAGATCGGAAACATACTTGCAGATGGAATGGTCAAGGCTGCGGAGCACTTCGGCGAGGACTCCATCTACTACGCAAACCAGACCAAGGGGCATCCAAATCTGCTGACAGACGAAAGGGGCATTCCAAGCTTCGCCCTTGGCATCGCAACCTCAACGAGGGGGGCAGACCACCTGAGGAGCAGGCCCGGCATAGACCTCTTCCAGCTTCCCGAGGAAATTCTCGAGAGCATTTACGGCCACAAAATAAAGAGCGACTTCACGGCCTATGAAACGAAAGGGATAATGGTGTGGTGGCACGAGCTGCTCTACAACATCGTGGACAGCCTGGGCATATGCAAGTTCCAGACGGTCTTCAATTCCGCAAACTCGCCCAGGTTCGAGGACTACATCCCCATGATCAGATACGCCACCGGAATTGAGTTCACCAAGGAAGAGCTGATGGAGGTGGGTGAGAGAAACTACACTCTCGAGAGGCTTTTCAACGTCATGAACGGCTACAGCAGGAAGGACGACTACCCGCCGAGGCGCTACTTTGAGGAGCCAACGCCAAGAGGGCTGCCGTTCATGCGGGGCAGGAAGCTCGACAGGCAGAAGTACGACGAAATGCTGGACGAATACTACAGGCAGCACGGCTGGGATTCCAATGGGATTCCCCAGGAGGAGACCCTCAAAAGACTGGGGATAGGGAAGCCAGAAAAGAACTTCCCGGAGGTGGAATGATGGCTGAGGAGCAGAAATTTCTGATGGTCTTTCCGGAGCTCTGCACGGGCTGCAGGGATTGCGAGATCGTGTGCACCATAAAGCACGAGAAGGTCATCAATCCCGAAAGATCGAGAATAAGGGTGATAAGAGACGTTTTTGAAGGCGTTGAGCTGCCCATCGTCTGCATGCAGTGCGTTGATGCGCCATGCATGGAAGCGTGCAGGGTAGATGCGATCTACGAAGACGAGAGGGGGGCAAAAATCATAGACTACGAGAAGTGCATAGCATGCAGGCGGTGCATAATAGCGTGTCCTCTTGGTGCCGCCTTCTTAGACCCGGTGACAAAGAAGCCCGTAAAGTGCGACCTCTGCAACGGCGATCCAGCATGCGTCAAGTTCTGCTCCACCGGAGCCGTGAGATACGTTGATGCCGAGACGCTGAACAGGGAAAAGATGAGGCTGTCGACTGAAAAATACATGGAGGCTATAAAGCAGGAGGAGAGATAGTTCGTAAAGTTCTTCAAACACCAGAACCATTTACGGGAGGAAGCCATGAAGATAAGGTTCATTGGGTTGCTGGCCGGTAAAATTGGCAGGGAAGTGGAGATTGAACTGGGCAGAGATGTGACCCTGCCCGAATTAATAGAGGAGCTTGTAAAGAGATTCCCAGAGGCACGGGATGAGCTCTCCGACCCTCACTTCTACAACTTCTCCGTCAACGGAGTTCTCATCAGGCAAGACGACGTTCCGAAGACTCGCGTGAGCGACGGAGACACCATCGTCTTTATACCCGCAATAGCCGGCGGTTCAGGGGCTGTGAAGGCCGGTAAGGCGACAAGGGTGAAGGGAGTCATAAAGAAGAACTTCGACGAGAGTGCAACCACCTACACCACGTTCGAGGAAAAATACGGGTTCTTCACGTCCCTTGCCAGGGACATGGTGGAGTTTGCAGAGTTCAGCAGGGGCTTCTGCCTGGACGTGGGCTGCGGGACAGGGGTGCTGGGAGACGTGCTGCCCGAATCCGAGCTGGTGGGACTCGACATATCCATCGGAATGCTGAAGGAGGCGAGAGGCAAACTCCATCACGTGCTTGCAGGAGATGCTGAGCACCTCCCCTTCAGGGATGAGAGCTTTGATGCCGTCCTGTTCAACGCGTCAATCTTCCTGATTCCCAGCGCTGACCTCGCTCTCAAAGAGGCCCTCAGAGTCGTGAAAGAAGGCGGGGTTGTGGCGGGCTCGTATCTCGTCGGCTTTTTCCACAACGGCAGGAATGTCCTTGAGGTGGTCGGGCTGAAGCACAGAGAGGTGTTCCCATCCAGAAAGCTGGACGAGCTTATTGAGGATATGAAGGGAGAAGTGGAGCAGTTCAGCTATTCGGCACAGAGAGAGGTCGCTCTTGACTTCTACTCAGTCCCTGCCATGTCCAACGCCCTTTTTCCTGGCCTGAGCTACGAGGAGAGGCTTAAACTTGTCAGGGAGAAGCTGGCAGAGCTGCCCGATGAAATGGAGTTCGTGTGGAAAATGTTCAGGATTTAACATTTAAATCTGACGAATTATTGAAAATAACCGGTATTTCTTTTACAACTTCAACAGTAAGATATTTATAGTGCTTACTTTGTAATTTCCTTAACTATCAATGATTGAAAATATCTGGAGGTGAGATGTTGTACTGGAACCCTGCTGTTGAGAGGCTTTCTGCTGAAGAGCTAAAGCAGCTTCAGGGGAAGAAGCTCCGGCAAACGGTGGACTTCGCATACAATCACTCGCCCTTCTACAGAAAGCTATACGACGAGGCCGGAATCAAGCCTGATGACATAAAGAGCGTTGAGGACGTGACAAAGCTCCCCTTCGTGAAGAAGCAGGACTTGAGAGACACTTACCCCTTTGGAATGTTTGCAGTTCCGCTGTCCCACATCGTGAGGCTGCACGCCTCCAGCGGAACCACCGGTAAGCCGACTGTAACCGGCTACACCTTCGATGACCTCGACCTGTGGACTGAGAGCCTTGCGAGAGGCATGTATGCTGCCGGTGTGAGGAAAGAAGACGTCGTTCAAAACGCCTACGGCTACGGCCTGTTTACCGGAGGCCTTGGCTTCCACTACGCTGCCGAAAGGCTTGGCGCAACGGTCGTTCCTTCATCGTCAGGCAACACCCAGAGGCAGATAGAGCTCATGATGGATCTGGGCTCCACAGTCATATGCTGCACACCCAGCTACATGATCTATCTGGCTGAATACGCTGAAAAGATGGGAATAAGCATAGAGAGGGACACCAAGCTCAGAATCGGCTTCTTCGGAGCTGAGCCGTGGAGTGAGGAGACCAGGAAGAGAATAGAAGACAAGACGGGGCTTGAAGCAATAAACGTTTACGGCACGTCTGAGATAAGCGGGCCTGTTGTGACGGAGTGCAGCGAAAAGGCAGGAATCCACTTCTGGAGCGACATTTTCCTGATAGAGGTTATCGACCCCGACACAGGAGAGCAGCTTGGCGAAGGGGAGAAGGGTGAGCTTGTGGTGACGGTGCTGGGCAAGGAAGGGCTGCCCATGATCAGGTGGAGGACGGGAGACATAACCAGCATAATCGAAGAGAGATGCAACTGCGGAAGATACCATCCGAGAATCGAGAGGATAATGGGCAGGGCAGACGACATGTTCATCGTTCGCGGCGTGAACGTTTTCCCGAGCCAGGTGGAGTACGCTCTGATGCAGGTTGAGGAGGTCAGCGAACACTACCAGATAATCCTCGAGAGGGACGAGGCAGGGCTTGACGACATGCGAATTCAGGTTGAGGTCAGGCCTCAATACCACAACAAAATTGATGCTGCGGAGCTTGCAAAGAAGGTGGCTGCAACGCTGAAGAGCTACCTGAACGTCACGCCCAGAGTTGAGATAATGGAGCCTGAAACGCTGCCGAGATTCGAGGGCAAGGCCAAGCGAGTTATAGACAAGAGGAAGGTTTGATGAGCAGGACGGCGCTGATAGTCATAGACCTGATAAAGGGCAACGAGCCCTTTTTCAGAGATGAGCACAGGAGAATCGTACCGAGAGTGGCTGAAGTGATAAGGGGGTGCCGGGAAAGGGGCATTCCCATCATTTTTGCCAACGACAGCTACCTCGAAAACGACTGGCTGTTCAATTTCATGAAGAAGCATGCTATCAGAGGGACGGAGGAAGTTGAGGTTATTGACGAGCTGAAGCCGGAAGATGGAGACATTATCGTGGAGAAAAGAAGGTTCAGCGCCTTTTTCAGGACGGATCTGGACATCACGCTGAGGGAGCTGGGAGTCGATACGGTGGCCCTTGCAGGGATTAACACCCACGTGTGCGTTCTAGCAACGGCCTTTGATGCGGTGAGCAGCGACTTTAAAGCCATCATTCTGAAGGACTGCTGCGCTTCCCATTCTAAGGAGCTGCACGACTTCGTGGTGGAGAAGTTTAAGGGTTTGCCTGCCTTCGAGGTGATGGAAAGCAAAGAGTTCCTTTCCAGATTTTAAAACCTCCAAGCGTCCATTTCCTGAGATAACCAGCCGCAAAACCGCTGAAAATTAGAATGGGAAAGTTATCCGCTCACGAACTCCTGAATCCTGTCCATCGCTTCCTTCAGATTCTCCATCGAGGTTGCATAGCTTATCCTGAAGAACCTCTCGTTGTTCTCGCCGAAGGGCATTCCCGGCGTCAACGCTACGCCCTTCTCGAGTATAAGCTTCTCAACGAACTCCGCAGCGTTTCCGTCGTAGGCGGGGAAGAAGTAGAAAGCTCCTTCGGGCTTGATGACGTCGAAGCCCATGTCCTTAAGTCTTGAATAAACGTAGTCCCTTCTCTTCCTGAACTCCCGAACCATCTCCTGGGTTATTTCCGTATCCCTGCCTTCTGCCATCACGTCCGCAACGGCCTTCTGGGCGAAGGCTGGAGCGCAGACGCCGTTAATCTGGTGTATCCTGAGCATTTTCTCCAGCAGCTCTTCGCTGCCAACCGCAAATCCAATCCTCCAGCCGGTCATTGCCAGGCTCTTGGAGAAGGCGTTTATGACGACGACGTTCTCGAATCCTGCAAGGGTCCCGGGCTCCTTGTCGTAGTATATTGAATCGTAAACCTCATCGCTTACAACGACAGCATCGTAATCTGCGGCGATTTCGGCCACTGCTTTAAGCTCCCTGTCGTCCATAACAGCTCCAGTGGGGTTGTTTGGGTAATTCAGAAAGATTACCGACACGTCTTTGCTCATGACCTCGTTCAGCGCGTCAGCATCAACAACAAAGCCGTTCTCGTGGGTGCTGAGGCTGATGACGCCTGCCTCGCACAGCTTTGCGTAGGTGTAATAGGCGAGAAAGGATGGGCTGGGTATCAGAACCCTGCTGCCCCTCTCGATAAAAGCAAGGCTTGCGTTTATGAGGGCCTCACACGCTCCGGCGGTAACCATCACGTTCTCCGGGCCTATGCTGCGACCTCTCGCTTCGTAACGCTTTGCAATTTCCGTACGGAGCTCCTCAAGGCCAAAATTGGATGTGTAGTGGGTGTATCCATCCTTCATGGCCTGACTGGCCCTTTCCACAATGAGAGGATGAGTGTCGAAGTCGGGTTCGCCAATTGAGAGGTTGATTACATCAAGCCCCTTCTTCCTTGCGGTTTCAACGATTTCGAACATCCTCCTTATCGTGCTTGTGGAGATCTCCGATATTCTTCTTGCCTCACAACACTTCACGTTCTTCACCCCTCAGCCACATTGATACTGTGACACGCAGTAGCAAGATATTTAAGGTTTGCTTGGGCTGGGAACGTCAAAGGGTATTAAAAGGTTGCCCGATCATGCCGATCATATCGTCTGGAGCTATCGTCTGAAGCCTGCTGATTGAGGACGTCAGAATGTAAAGGAGGTGCCGGAATGAGCTCGATATTCGGCTTCAATCTCTGGCTGGGGGAGGAGTGCTATGTCACGGCTAAATCAGACTTTCTTCACCATGGCTTTGATCCCGAGGCTGATCTGGGGAAAGCATGCCTGATAACCTTCAGTTCTGACCTCTTTCAGAAAGTGCTGGAAAGCGATTACGTGGAGGTCGAGGAGAGTTTCCAGTGGCCCTACAGCACCACCCCTTTAAAGCTCTGCAGAACCGGGAAAGGTAGAAGGTTTGCCATCCATTTCCCATCTTACGGCTCCACAAGAATTGCCAACTCCATCGAACAGCTCTCTGCATGCGGAATCAAATACGTCTTCGGGCT
>CAZHKD010000050.1:0-11908 GCA_964533255.1 uncultured archaeon
ATGCCGACATCGTCGAGGTGCCTGCTGGCAGGGTGGAGAAGGAGAAGGAGTTCACGTATGTCGTAACCCTCTACGACTTGGACGAGGCCAACGCAAGGCGCGGAAGCATCTTCAGCCTGTTCTCAGCAGAGAGCAGGGAGATCGATAACGAGGTGAGGGAAGCTGTTGACGACCAGGTGAAGAAGTGGGTGGAGGAGGGAAGGGCAGAGCTCGTGCCGGGAGTGCTGTTCATAGACGAAACGCATCTCATGGACATAGAGCTCTTCGCCTTCATGAACCGCGCAATGGAGTCGGAGATGGCTCCAATCATAATCCTGGCTTCGAACAGGGGCTTCGCCAAGATAAGGGGGACTGACATCGTCGCCCCACACGGCATACCCCTCGACCTGCTGGACAGGCTCCTGATCATAACAACCGAGCCCTACACAAGGGATGAGATTAAAACCATAATCGAGATCAGGGCTGCTGAGTCTGGCATAATGCTGAGCGACGATGCACTGGAGAGGCTGACGGAGATTGGCGTTCAGAACAGCCTGCGTTACGCCATACAGCTTCTCGCCCCTGCTCACGAGTATGCCAAGCTGAGAAACTCGGGAAAAGTAACAGTTGAGGACGTGGAAAGAGCCTCTCAGATTTTCGTTGACGTTACCCAGAGCTCAGCGTACCTGAAGAAGTGGGAGGAGAAGATGCTGGCTATGTGATGATTTTTTCCCCTTTTCCGTAAACGATTGCTGTCCCTTCGGCCACAAGCTCTTCCTTTTCCCCTTTTCCTTCTCTCCACACCCTGAGCCTGAAAAATCCCACTCTTTTCCCGCTCTTCACCTTCTCTGCCTCTCCCACCAGCTCATCTCCTGCATTTGCTGAGCTGTAGAAGTTCATGTTGATGTTGACGGCCATCCTTCTGAAGTTCTCGCTGTTGGACGCTATGGCGAAGGCGAAGTCCGCAACTGCACCAATAAAGCCACCATGAGCCACGCCGTGGAAGTTGAGATACTCTTCCTTCACAACAGCCTTAACCCTGGCGTATCCTTCCCTCATTTCAACGATTTCCCCGCCCAGAAACTCCCTGAAGGGGTCTGATTGGAGAAAAGCCCGGAGCCTATCGTCCATACCTTTTGAGTGATTGAGCTTTATTTAAACCTCACGAAATCAGAGAGCTCCATCAGGTTTCTTATGGTGTAATCAGCGTACCTGGAGAACTCATCAATGCGGGATGCGTTTTTCCGGTTGATTACCAGCACAGTTGCAACTCCAGCATTTCTGCCGGCAAGCATGTCAACGAGGTGATCGCCAACCATTACGCTCTCATCTCTTCCCGCTCCCACCAGTTTCATGGCCAGCTTCAGGGGCTCTGCACTTGGCTTTGGGGGCGCGAGTTCTCGGGTGATTATGTAATCTAGGCTAAGAGAATGCTTCCGGGTAATGATGCCCGCACTTTCCATGCAGTTTCTTGTTATCACTCCCTTCTTGGCCCCGTTATTTTCAAGATAGGTCATGAAATCCTTTGCTCCGGGCATTAAAACTGATTCTGAGGCAGATGCGATCTCGTACTTCTTCAAAATTGCAAATTTCCTCCCCCTTTCGGGCTCCGGACATGAGAGGATGTGCTCAAGTATGTAGCCGCCCCTTATTCCAAGCTCAGTCTTTATTTTTTCAAGAGGTATGTTGAACTCCACCAGAGTACCGTCTAGGTCAAACATGAAGTGGCTGAACACGGGGGGTTCTGGTGCGGAGCAGTACTTATTTTTTATTGGTTCCTGCTGGCCAATCAAAATTCAGCTTTAAAGCAGTCCCAGTAAATTTAGATGGCTTCCAGCCTCAGGTAGCCCATCACTGCTCCAGTAACCGTCCTCTGATTATGAAGCCGTTCTCTGATGGTTCTATCCCTCTGATCTCCATGCTGAAGTGATGAAGCTCTTCAAATCTCGCTCCCACCTCTACGAACCTCCTTCCGACTACCGGAAGGTTCGCTAGCATCTTCACCTTTACTCCATCTCTGCAAAGCTCGATTGTGCACTCACATCCGTAAGATTCTTCGTTGGCGAGGAGAGATGAGAAAGCCAGCCTCAAAGCCACGACTTTCCTGGAAACTTCACTAGAGTTCATCCAGTCAGGCACATTGCCACTTGCTAAGGCCTCTATGAAATCGACAGCAGCTTCATCATCTTTTATTAGGCTTTTTATGAATGCTGATAGCTCGCAGACTATGTTGAAAACTTTGCCCTCTTCGATCTCTGTGAATATAACGTTGGAACTTAAGGACAGTCTTTCTAAAAGGATTTTTGTCAGCTGGAAAAGGTTCTTTTTACCCTCTCCCTCCGGTTCAAGCAAGTCTCCACCGTGAAGCCACATACTGTCCCGTACCGTTTCGCCAATGTCTGAGGTGACGCTTTTGGGGTCAAGCCCGTATTTCAGCGCAAGGACAGTTCCAACTATTTTGCAGAAAAGGGATAGGCGCAAAGCCCTGGTAACGTCAGCAACCTCGTCAATTTTCATGGAGATCGGTGGGCCGAAGGTCGATACCTTCCCTGCACGGCAGATGTCAAGGAGATGCGATGAATGTGCTGCGGATTCCGGGAAAATCCAGGCCATGAAGTCTCCGAAGGCCTTTGCAAACTCGTCACCTTCTATGCCAAAAAAGAACTTTTTGTAGCTATCCCACGCTGGCTGTTTCTGTATTGCGTGGCTCCATATACCCATATTCTAACTTTTTATGACTGCATTTATAAATATTTCCTGTAAATATTCCTTTAAAAGACAAATTATAATTTTCATATTTTTTAGCACCTCTGAATTCCGCTTACAGAAAGATTTAAAGCTCTCAAAAAGTTTGGCGTGCTATGAAACTCCTGCTAATCCATGCTGACTTCATGGAGTACAGAGTTGAGAAAAAAACCAAAGTAGCGGAACCCTTCGAGGGTGAGGGAGGAAGAGTTGATGACGTGCTCGTTGCATTTACGGCAGTGGAAAAGGGAGATGGTGAATCGGTAGTCGAGAAGGCTGCCGGGGAAATAGCGGAAGTTGCCAGGAAGGTTGGAGCCAGCAGGATTCTGGTGTACCCGTACGCTCACCTCTCATCAGACCTGAGTGATCCCGAAACGGCCGTCAGAATGCTGAAGCTTCTGGCTGACAGGCTTTCAAACAGCTTTGAAGTTCACCGTGCACCCTTCGGCTGGTACAAGTCCTTCACCATCTCGTGCAAGGGTCATCCCCTAAGCGAGCTCTCCAGAGAGATAAAGGGGGAGGAGGAAGAAGTAACGCAGGCTCTGAAGGATGAGGAGAGAGTCGTCAGCTACTGGTACATCCTTACTCCGGAAAAGGAGCTTGTGGAGGTAAGCAGATTCAGCTTTGAGGGCTACGAGAACTTAAAGAAGTTCGTGGACTACGAGATGGCGAAAAAGAGGGCAGTTGACAGAGTCCCGCCCCACGTTGAACTCATGCAGAGGTTGCAGATAGCCGATTACGAGGAAGCGAGCGACAGCGGGCACATGCGGTACTATCCAAAGGGAAGGCTGATAAAGAGCCTTCTTGAGACCTTCGTGACGGAGAAGTGCGTGGAATACGGAGCCATGGAGGTTGAAACGCCCCTCATGTACGACAGGAACCATCCAACGCTTCGAAAGTACCTTGAGAGGTTTCCGGCCAGGCAGTACATAATAAAGGGTGACAAGCGGGACTTCTTCCTCCGCTTCGCCGCGTGCTTCGGCCAGTTTTTGATGAAGAGCGATGCAGTCATCACCTACAGAAACCTCCCCCTGAAGATGTACGAGCTCACCCGCTATTCCTTCAGGAAGGAGCAGAGGGGAGAGCTTGTTGGTCTGCGCCGCCTCAGAGCCTTCACAATGCCGGATATGCACACGCTGACAAAAGACATGGAGCAGGCCAAGCAGGAGTTCTTCAACCAGTACAGGCTGAGCGTTGAAGTGCTTAAAGAAATCGGCCTTGAGCCCGAGGACTACGAGGTGGCAATAAGGGTGACAAAGGATTTCTACGAAGAAAACAAGGAGTTCGTCCACTCCCTTGTCGACGTTCTCAGGAAGCCGATTCTCGTGGAGATGTGGGACAGGAGGTTCTTCTACTTCGTTCTGAAGTTCGAGTTCAACTTTGTTGACGCCCTCGATAAAGCCTCAGCCCTCAGCACAGTCCAGATAGACGTGGAGAATGCGGAGCGCTACGATATAAGCTACGTCGATGAAGACGGCAGCAGAAAGAGGCCCTACATCCTCCACTGCTCCGCCAGCGGAGCCATTGAGAGGTGCATGTACGCTTTGCTTGAGAAGGCACACATGGATGCAGAAAAGGGGAAGCTCCCCATGCTCCCGGTCTGGCTCTCTCCCACTCAGGTCAGGATAATCCCCGTCAGCAGAACGTTCCTCGACACCGCGATGGAGTTGGCGGAGAAGCTTAGGAGGGCGAGAATCAGGGTTGACGTGGATGACAGAGATGAGACGCTGGGGAAGAAGATACGGGATGCGGCAAGGGAATGGATACCCTACATTGCAGTTCTGGGAGAGGAGGAAGTAAAGGGAGGCTTCATGACTGTCACAGTCAGGGCAGAATCCACGCTTGAGGAGCAGAAGAGGGTGAGGATGACGGCAGATGAGCTGATTTCCAGAATTTCAGATGAGTGCAGCGGTAAGCCATACAAACCCCTGCCGTTACCAATGCTGCTGTCGGAAAGGCCGAGCTTCAGGTGATGGAAAAGGTGATAGCATGTCTGTAAAAACGTATCTACCACTTCTGATGGGAATCGTTGCGGGAACAATCTCCTTTTTGCTGACGGGAGACTTCAGGAGCAGAGACCCATTTGGAATAATCGTTCTGGTGTTCTTCATATACGTTCACAAATACCTCCTTCCAAGGTTTGGAGAGGAGGTGAGCTCGAGCAAGGACTGGCTGGCGGTTGGTTTTCTGACCCTCACAACCTGGTACATCACCTGGACGATTCTCCTCAACCTGTGAGGTGAGGGGATGGGCAGCGATTACAGAATAGCGGTGGTTAACAGGGATAAGTGCAAGCCGAAGAAGTGCAGCCAGGAGTGCGTCAAGTACTGTCCGAGGGTCAGGACAGGAGATGAAACCATAGTCATTGACGAGATTGCCGTAATCAGCGAGGAGCTCTGTGTTGGCTGCGGGATATGCGTCAAGAAGTGCCCTTTCGGTGCCATCTCCATCGTCGGACTGCCCCACGAGCTTGAGGGGAAGGAGGTTCACCGCTACGGCGTTAACGGGTTCGTGCTCTACAACCTTCCTATACCCAAAAAGGGCAGCGTCGTCGGGCTTCTTGGAGCAAACGGAACGGGGAAGAGCACCGCTGTCAGAATTCTGTCAGGTCAGCTGAAGCCGAATCTGGGGAAGGAGGAGGCGGGATGGGAGGAGATTTTCGAAAGGTTTGCCGGAACCGAGCTTCTGGATTACCTGAAACAGCTTGCAGATGGGAATGTGAGGGTTAGCGTCAAGCCCCAGTACGTTGAAGCAATCCCCAGGGTTTATTCCGGCAGGGCGAAGGATTTGCTGGCAAAGGTGGATGAGCTGGGCGTTATGGATGAGATCGTTGAGAAGCTCGGGCTGAAAAACTCCATAAATAGAGAAATCAAGGAGTTAAGCGGAGGAGAGCTCCAAAGGCTTGCCATCGCCGCCTGCCTGCTCAGAGATGCTGACTTCTACTTTCTGGATGAGGTGACGTCATACCTGGACATATACCAGAGGACTGAGGTGGCCAGGGTTATCAGGGAGAAGGCAGAGAAGAAGCCCGTTCTCATCGTGGAGCACGACATAGCAATTCTGGACATGCTTGCAGACTACGTCCACATAAGCTACGGAGAGCCGGGAGTGTACGGCATAATAACGGTTGCAAAGGGTGTGAGGGTCGGAATCAACCAGTACCTTCGCGGATATCTTGCTGAGGAGAACATCAGAATCAGGGAGAAGCCCATTGAGTTTGAGGTCTTCATGCCCAGGGACAGCGTGTCTGAGAAGACCCTCATCGAATACCCGTCTTTCAGAAAGAGCTTCGAAGGGTTTACGCTGACAGCAGAAGCGGGAGAGTTCAGAGAGGGCGAGGTTATAGGCGTCGTCGGCCCGAACGCCACCGGAAAATCAACATTCGTCAAAATTCTTGCCGGAGTACTTGAGGATGACGATGAGAAGGTTGATCTGGACGTAAAGGTATCCTACAAGCCCCAGTACGTGAAGGCAGACGTAAGCGTGCAGGTTGGAGCCTTTCTCAGGAGCATAAATCCGGCAATCGATTCATCTTACTACAAAACCGAGTTCATCAGGCCTCTGAGACTGGAAGACCTCTTTGAGAGGCAGCTTGATGAGCTCAGTGGAGGAGAGCTTCAGAGAGTCGCCATACTTGCCTGCCTGCTCAGAGATGCAGACCTCTACCTGCTTGACGAGCCTTCAGCCCATCTCGACGTTGAGCAGCGAACCGAGGTGGCGAGAATAATTCGAAGGTTCGCCCTGAACAGCTCCAAGACCGTGCTCGTTGTGGACCACGACATCTACCTGATAGACATGGTCAGCGACCGGCTGATGGTCTTTCAGGGTGAGCCCGGGAGGAGGGGGATTGCGAGGAGGGCAGCAGATATGAGGAGCGGGATGAATCTCTTTCTGAGCAACCTCGGCATAACCTTCAGGCGGGATGAGGAGACAAAAAGACCGAGGGTCAACAAGCTGAATTCGCGGCTCGACAGGGAGCAGAAGGCTAAGGGAGAGTACTACTACCACTTCTGAAAATTTTTGAAGATGTAAAACCACTCTCCTTTGTAATTCACGAGCTTTCCTCCATCCGGCGCCTCATTGGCGAAGGGTCTGATCAGGCAGTCTGCACCAACCTTCTCTGCCAGAGATACCAGAGGTTTGTAAAGCTCGGGTGGGGGGCGGATGGAGTAGATGAGGGATGCGTTCTGGTATATGCTCAGATCCGGCTCGAAAACGTCGTCAACGAAGAATCTGATCTTCGAGGGAACTCTGACCTCTCTGGAGTCGGTCGCGACAACCTCAAGCTTTTCCGAAAGCATCAGAGCGATGGAGGAGTGGTGACCGATACCGACCTCCACGACCTTTCCAGCGTAGTGTCTCAGAATATACTCTGCAATGGCCTCGGGTATCACAAGCCTTTAAATTCAGATGGCGATAATAAACTTTTAGGATGTACTGCATCAGGGACTGCTCACTCACAGACTTTGCGGACATCATCGAGATAGACCGGGAAGCATTTAACTCCAATAACCCCACGTTCGACCTCTTTGTCTACGTTACCTATGGAAGCGACATAATTGTGGCAGATATCGGCAGGAAGGTCATCGGATACATCGTCCTTATGGATTCCGGAAAGGATGCGAAGATCATGAGCTTCGCCGTAAAAAAGGAGTTCAGGAAGAGGGGAGTTGGCAGCAAGCTGATGAATGAAGCGATAAGGAGGTGCAGGGAGAGGGGGAAGGGCAGGTTGCTGCTGGAAGTCAGGGTTTCCAACATCTCTGCTCAGGAATTTTATAAAAAAAGAGGGTTTAAAATAATCGATACCATCCCATCCTACTACTCCGATGGGGAGGATGCATATTTAATGTGCCTTGATCTCTGGCGGAAGCAGCTCTAGAACCTCTCTTATCTTGGGATTTTTCAGAAGGTCTTCTGCCGATTTATCCTTGAATACGTCAGAAATTCCCTTACAGAGCATCAAAATTGCCCTTTTGTGGTCGGCTTTGCTTTTGTGTATGTGCACTGGGTTTACACCAAGTTTGTCATATTCTCTGAAATGGCCGTTTGCGACCCCTGCCCCCTCCAAAAACCTTTTTACCTGAAACAACGTTAGGTGCAGAACTACCAGCTCTTCTTTGTGCATCATTATCACCTTCTGCCCAGAAAAGAGCATGTTAAAGGGTTAAAAAACTTAATGGTTTAATGATACAAACTCGTACAATGACATACAAATGGGAAAAGTCTTATAATTTGGAGGAGTTTATGCAGTCCGATGAAGGTTCTGCTGAGCAGAAGAGACACACTGAGGCTACTTATACTTTCCGAACTCGTAATGAACAAAAACTGCAACCAGAGAGACATTGCCGCAAAGCTGAACCTGACCCCCCAGGCCATATCGGAGCACTTCAAGGATTTGATCTCAGAAGGGTACGTCAGGGTTCTGCACAAGGGCTTTTACGAGGTAACGGAGAAGGGTTACGACTGGCTGAGCAAGAACCTCTTCGACCTCCACATGTTTTCTGAGGACTTAGTAAACAGGGTCTATTCCCGCTCCATTGTCGCAATAGCCGAAGGCGATATTGGAGAGGAAGACAGCGTTAGGTACTGGTTTGAAGACGGCTACATATTCGCAACGAAAAGCGAGGAGGGCAACGGAATTGCGATGACTGCCGCAAAGCATGGTGAGGATGTGCTGGTGAAAGCAGTGGGTGGCTTTGAACCGCCGAGAAAGGGTGAGGTTATCGTTGTAAAGGTTCCGGATGTTGGAGAGGGCGGCAGCAGGAAGGTAAATCTGGAAGAGTTCAAAAAGCTGGTAAAATCCAGGCAGAGGAGCATAGTGGTTGCTCTCGGCATTGAAGCTCTGGTTACCTGCAGAAAAATAGGTATTGAGCCGATCTATTTCGGAGCCAAGAATGTCTGCGTTGAGGCCGCACATCATGGCAGCGGAGTTATCGCTGCTTGCACCGAAACCCTGCTGGACGATTTGCTCAGGAGTCTCATTGACGAGGGTATCAGGTTCGAGGTCAAGGACTTTCATCCGGAAACCTGAACATCTTCTGTGCCTCTCTGTAAAATCTGGGAAAGCGCGGCTCGAAGAACAGGTTGACCCGTGGAGGATAGGTTATTCCTGCTCCTCTACCAGCCAGTTCAAGACCCTCTGAAATCCTCTCCAGCCATGAGACGTGGAGGCCGAAGATCATTTCGTCATCCTCAATGGCTCCGTATATCCTGTCTCCTGCTCCTGGAACTGCTATTGTACAGTCTTTAGCTATGAAAGGATCTATGACTGCCTCTCCGCAAGAAGCGAACTTTCCCTGAAGCCTCGCATCAACCTCTCCACCATAATATGCTCTAGCATGGATGAGTCTGCCTATCTGAGCAGGATTTCCGAAAATTACTGCCACATCTGGCTCCTCAGTCATAATCCTCAGTGGGGAAATAAGAACTGCTCTGTATCTCCCAAACTCAAGCTTTGGAATTGCCTCCATCTGCTTTTTCGCCACCTCAGCATCTCGAGCAAATCCAGCCTCAACCACAACTTCTGAAAAGTCGTATTGTGCCCAGCCGTAGAGAATCTGGGCTGGTGGACAGTTCATGTCCTCTATTGTAACTCCCACGACTCTTTCGTGTCTCCTTGCAAAGCTTATTGCTTGGCACATTGCCATTTTGAGTCCCCTTTCAGAGGGTCTGAAACACCCTTCTGGAAAATCGGGCCTATGGAGAAATTTTATTCCAACGACCGGTGTTTTAAGCCTCAGGTTCCCCTCGATTTTCTCTGCTGCACTAATCCAGTAGCTCATGGAGCAGTTTTGTCTTGAAAATTTATAATATTTTGGATTTTTATCTTGGCGTGATTAAGTGCTGAAACTCCGGGTAGGTAAGTAGGGTGGGGCGGGTTAAGAGAGATAACCCCTCTTCAATTATTTCTGAGACATAGAAAATCAGCTTGTCTTCTGGAAATGTCCGCTGATGATTCCAGAAAAGTCCCGGAGGGGTTCTCCAATCCTGAGCCCTTCCCCATCCTTTATGTCGAGTACTCTGAAACTGCGTTCATGATCGCCGAACCTGTTCTTTACCACTGCTATTGCCTTGAGCAGCTCTCCTCCAAGCTCTATGTGCCTCCCTGAGAGAAGGTAGTCAGAAAACTGGCTGACTCCGTATCCTGTGAAGTGGAATACATCCATCGCTTCCGTGACCTCCAGAACGCTCACCATTATGCCGCCGCTAGCCTTAACCATATTCTCAAGTTTCGTCATTGCTCCCACTATCTCGTTTTTGGAGACAGAGTAATATTCGAGGACGTTTGCAGGGTCAATCACTATGACGGATGGGTTAAGCTCTCTCAAATCATCTACGGCACGTGTGTAGAACTCTCCGATGCTTGATATGCTTTCTAGCTGCCTGAAAACCAGATTCTTGGGCTCGTAGTTGAAAATTTTCATAAATCTCTCCAGAATAATGTCCTCCTGCTCATCGAAGGAGTAGAATATCCCCGTTTCACCCCTCCTATCGTTCTCCATCAGAAGCTGCAGACAGAGGTTCGTTTTCCCAACACCGTTTTTGCCGCTTACTATTACATGAGCACCCCTGAGAATGCCGCCACCAAACATCCTGTCGAGCTCGGGATTACCGGTGCTGACGGTCTCTTTTTTCCTGGCAAATTTGACGGGGAAGTCTATTATCGGATACACCCGCACTCTGCTGTCTTTTATGTCGAAGTAGTGGCTTCCGACATGAGCATCTCCCCTGAACTTCAGAAGCCTCAGCAATCGGAGGAGCCTTCCGTCTCTCTCCTTTGCCTCCAGAACGATCTCTCCGCTCACCACGTAGCTGAGCATGCTTCTGCCCGGCTCTTCATAGGCTTCTGAGGAAAGAAGTGTCGTGACATTATGGTTTGAGAGCCTGCGGACAATGGTAGATATTATCCTACGGTAAAGTGCGCCATCACCGATGACGTCTGACAGTACGCCTATTCCATCTATGAAGACCCTCTTTGCACCCGCTGCCACATCCTCAATCGCCTTTATAAAATCGAAAATCTCGGACATGGAGCTGCTCGTCCAGAGGTAAATCTGATCCCTCGTGAGCATCCCGAAGGACGAAAGCATGTCAACGAATTTAATATCGTCAACAGGAACCTTGAAGTCCTCTCCTTGCCTTTTGATTTCGTCCACACTTTCGTCGAAGGATATGCAGACAACTTTCTCTCCTCTTCTAATGCCCTCTGCCAGAAAGTGGAGTCCGAAAAGTGTTTTACCACTGCCAGGCCCACCTTTAATCAGGTAGGGATATCCCTGGATATAGCCGCCCTTCAGAACCTCGTCAAGGCCGTGAACTCCAGATGAGATGCGGTTATGGTTTTGCATGAGGTATCACCAAAATTTAATTTCGGGATATAATTAACTGCCTGAAGTCATCAAAGTTGATAAACCTTTCCGAACAGTAATGAAAACGAACACCAAATGTTAATGTTTCTGTAAGGTCTGTTTTATTTTCAATCAAATCTACCTGCCTACATGGAGGATGTGCAGAGGCTGTAGATGATCTGATACCTGAAGCGATTGGGTGAGTGGAGCAATAAGTCAATAAATAACTCTCCACCTGGCCAGCATACCATCCCCCAGCCTTCTGCATTCAACAAGCTCCAGTTTAAGCGGAGTTTCGAAGGAATAACCGTCAACAACCGTTGGTGAGAGCTTCCCGCCTATTATCATGCTGCCATAGTAAATCGATATTTCATCCACCAGCCTCTCCTTCAGCATGGCGTGGTTGAGGGTTGCACCTCCCTCCACCATCAGCCTCTCCACGCCCTTCTCGTTCAGGTATTCCATGAGAGCCGGAAGATCGACCCTGTCCTTTCCAATCCTGACGACCTCCACGTTATCCTTCTCTGCAACGAGCCTCACCTTCTCCTCATCTGCCGCATGGCTCACAGCAACCAGCGTCTCAGCCTCACCACTCAGCACCTCGGCGTCAAGCGGCACCCTGCATCTGCTGTCCACCACAACCCTCAAAGGCTGCCTGCTCTTCCCCCTCCTCATCCTCAGAGCTATCAGGTCCCCTGCCTTGACTGTCAGCTTCGGGTTGTCTGAAAGAACCGTGCCGATGCCGACCATCACCGCATCGCTCGTGGCCCGAAGCACGTCAACCCTCTTCAGATCAGCCTTGCAGGAAATTCTCACCTGCCTTCTGCTCTCATCAC
>CAZHKD010000051.1:0-11794 GCA_964533255.1 uncultured archaeon
GCCATGATGTAAAGAACTATGAGCTGAGCGATGAAGGATTTTGTTGCCGCAACGCTGATCTCAGGCCCCGCTCTCGTGTACAGTACGTAGTCAGCAACCCTCGTTGCAGTACTTCCCAGAACATTGGTTATTGTCAGAACCCTCGAACCAAGGCTCTTCGCCTTTCTCATGGCTTCAAGTGTGTCCGCGGTTTCACCTGACTGGGTGATGCTGATTACAAGAGACCTGCTCAGCGGAGAGGTGTGGTAGTTGAATTCCGAAGCGTATTCCACCCTCACCGGAATCTCCGCCACCTTCTCGATGACGTACTTCCCTATCATGGACGCATGGTAAGACGTTCCACAAGCAACAAAGATCATGTCAGAAATTCCAGCCGCAAAGCTGACGTCAAGTTCTATGTCTTCCGAAACGTACTCCACCAGGGTGTCCTCGATGACTCTCGGCGTTTCATGAATTTCTTTCAGCATGAAGTGCTCGTATCCGCCCTTCTCGGCATCTTCAATGCTCCAGGGTATGACCTCAACCTTCCTCGTTACCCTGTCACCATTCCAGATTTCGTACCCATTCTGGCTTAACTCAACAACATCTCCATCCTCAAGATAGACTACCCTGTTTGTGTAGTCGAGGACTGCCGGCACGTCTGAGGCAACAAAGTGCTCGCCATCTCCAACCCCCAGTATCAGCGGGCTCTTGTACCTGCAGGCAATAAGCCTGTTTTCACCGCTGTGGAGGACTGCAATTGCATAGGAGCCCTTCAGCCTCGATACAGCCTTGAGCACCGCCTCCTTCAAATCCCCGCTGTAGTACTCTTCAATCAGATGGGCTATGACTTCAGTATCGGTTTCCGAAGTGAAAGTGTGGCCTCCTGCAATCAGCTCCTCCTTGAGCTGCTGGAAGTTGGAGATTATGCCGTTGTGCACAACAGCTATGCTGCTTCTGCAGTCGGTATGGGGGTGGGCGTTGATGTCCGAAGGCTTGCCGTGGGTGGCCCACCTTGTGTGCCCGATGCCGATATTTCCCTCACCCACGTGGTGCTGTCCAGCATCTCCGATGGCTCCAGCTCTTTTCAGCAGCTTGATTTCGTCCCCCTCTTTTACTGCAACGCCCCAGGAATCGTACCCTCTGTACTCCAGCCTCTTCAACGCAGGGATGATCACCTCGTCTGCCTTCCTGAAGCCAATATAACCAACGATTCCGCACATCTACAACACCGTCGAACCATCTGGAATGTTTCCCCTCAAAACCTTAAGAGGTGAGACATTAACTCTGTTTCCCACAACGCTGCCAGGTTCGGCGCAGACGCTGGCACCAATATTGCAGTCCTCTCCCACGAAAACTCCCGCTTTTATTCTGTGAAGCTCGCCACCTACGACGACCTCAGTTTCGTCACTAATGGCTGCGAAATGGGATGAGATGACTGTTCCACTATCTACGACAGAGTCCTCCACATGGCAGTTGCCTCCAATCTTTACGTTATCACCAATCACGCTGTTCGAGACCACAGAGAATGGGCCAATGCTCACGTTGTCTCCGATAGACGTTGAGGGGTGAATCACCGCATTCGGGCCGATTTCGCAGTTGTCTCCAATCACAACAGGCCCCCTTATGTATGTGCCGCTCCTGATAATGGCTCCATCCCCGATCACGACGTTTCCGTAAATCGTGACGCCCGGCTCCACCTTTCCCCCAATCCTCTTGCCTTCGAATTCCATGGCCAGATCGTTTACCCTCAGAATGTCCCAGGGGTAAACGACGTCATACCACTTTCCTGAACATTCGACACCTCTAATTCTGTAGCCTTCCACAATCATTCTGTTGAGCACTTCTACGATGCTCGTAACCTCCCCAATTTTTTCGAACACTTCCATGTCCAGTGAGTAGATGCCTGTATTTGCCAGATGGCTGATTTCTTCCTTCGGCTTTTCCACGATCTCCCTGACTCTCCCATTCTCAAGGACTATCGCACCGTATTTCGATATCTCCTTCACCCTCTTATAGACCAGAACGTAGGGCTCGGTTATCGCCGACTTAACAGTTGAGGCGTCCACTATGTTGTCCCCTGGCAGCAGAATAAAGCTGTCGTCCACCATGCCCTCAGCCTGCTTTAACGCGTGAGCTGTCCCGAGCTGCTGGTTCTGGAATGCATAGCTGATTTTAACCCCAAATTTGCTTCCGTCGCCGAAGTAATCCATTATTCTCTCCTTCCTGTATCCGACAACCATGATTATGTCAAAAATACCAGCCGCTCTCAAGGCTGAAACAACGTGCTCCAGAATAGGTTTGTTTGCCACCTTAATCATCACCTTCGGTTTTGTGGCAGTAAAAGGTCTCAGCCTCTGGCCTTCTCCCGCTGCCAGAACTACGGCCTGCTTGATCATTCAGAACACCTTCTCTCAAACTTTCAAAACACCTTCGAATTGGGTTCCACACAACCATCAACCAGAGCGTTGGGGGCGACGAAAACGTTGTTGCCTATCACCGCCCCGACGTTTATCGACGCGTTGATGCCGGTCTGAACGTTATCTCCAACGATGGCTCCGAGCTTTTTTCGTCCGGTGGGGATTTTCTTCCCCTTCACCGAAACGCAAATCTCCTCTCTGTCCAGCCTGAGGTTCGCTATCTTCGTCCCGGCCCCGAAGTTGCAGTTTGCTCCTATAACAGAATCACCGATGTAGTTGTGATGGGGGATTTTCGTACCGGACATGATTATGGAGTTCTTGATTTCAACTGCTGCGCCGATGTGGCAGTTGTCCGCTATGGCTGTGCTGGGGCGGATGAAGCAGTTGGGGCCGATGGTGCAGTTTTTGCCAATAATTGTGGGGCCAACGATGTAGCTGCCTGACCTTATGACTGTCCCCTCACCCACAAACACCGGCCCCTTTATCACCGCTCCCTCTTCAACCTCCCCCTCAATTCTGCTCCCGTTTAATCTGGAAAGCAAGTATTCATTGGCTCTCAGCAGATCCCAGGGATAGCCGACGTCCAGCCACTCCCTGATTTCCACGGGAATGAACTTTACCCCGTCTCCTATCGCCATCGTTATGGAATCCGTTACTTCATACTCTCCCCGCACCGATGGCTTTGTAGCCTCAACATACTTAAGAATGTCCCTGGTAAAGAAATACACGCCAGCATTTATCAGGTTTGAAGGCGGTGACTCGGGTTTTTCCAGTATTTTCCTTACACAGCCGTCTTCCACCACAACAACGCCAAAATCCTGGGGGTTTGGTACTTCCCTGACTGCCAGCACCATTGAACCACCTTCACCAGCTTTCAGGATTTCCCTGATGTCCTGGCTTCCGACTATTGCGTCTCCATTGAGCATGAGAAATGCATCATCCAGGAGGTGTGATGCAGACTTCAGCGCATCAGCAGTTCCCAGTTGCTTCCTCTGAGTAGCATACCTGATTCTCACCCCATCCCACTCCTGGCCGAAGTGGTTCCGGATTGTTTCATCCCTGTAGCCAACCACAAGAACCGCTTCATCAACTCCTGCCTTCGCCAGCTCCTCCATCAGATGCTCGAGAATCGGGCGGTTGGCCACAGGCAGCATTACTTTTGGCCTCGTATAGGTGAGGGGGCGCATTCTTGTTCCTTCTCCCGCTGCAAGTATAACGGCCTGCACGGGTTAAAGTATTTATCTGGAAATTTATATTTCTTTTTGTGCGTTTTAATGATGCAGAGGCACGAAAAATGACATTCTTAGGTTATCCAGAACAGCAAGACCAGATCACACTTAATCAAAACCTAAAATCCCCTTGCCAGCAGAAGAGTCCCACTCAAAAAGACGATTAAGGCCAGGATAACCCTCAGGGGTTTTTCATCGATTTTTGAATTGAACAGGACTCCGAGATACGTGCCCGGGATTGCGCCAAGTATGAGCGTGCCTGCCAATCTAAAATCAACATTGCCCATTGTGAAGTGAATCAGCGTTGCGAATGACGTGAGGAGAAAGCCGTAGAGAATGTCCGTCCCCACGATCGTCCTGGAGCGCATCCCCGTGAAGGCCAGAAGGAAAAGAGTCACAAGAATTCCGCTGCCTACAGATGTGAGCTGAACAACGGCACCCACAAAAAACCCCACCATAATCAGGATGGGTGTGGAAGGGTGCCCACCACCTGTCTGTTCTCTGGACAGCGCTTTGTAAAGAGTAACCAGAGATGCTGCTACAAGAGTAACTCCGAGCACCAGCATCAGATACTCGTCCAGAACAGCATAGCCGTAGCTCTCCCCAACACCCCTCATAACCGCCCCAGACATTACGCTTCCGGGGACGCTTCCGAGCAAAAGAATGAGAGCGAGGCGCACATTCACATTCCCCTTTCTGAAGTGCAGTCCTGACCCGAGCAGCCTGGTAACTGCCGCATACAGCAAGTCCGTTCCGATGGCGACCCTTGGAGGCACTCCCAGGAAAATGAGGGTGGGAGTCATCAGGGCACCGCCACCCATGCCTGTCAATCCCACAAAAAAGCTTACTGTAAAGCCAATGAGGATTGTCAGATAATCCATGTTCCCACACCAGCCACAAACGCCGGGCACTCTAGCCCAGGTACTCCAACTCCTCTGCTTTCCTCAGTATTGCCTCCACTTCATCCTCCACACCCATTTTGTCCGTCTCGAGAATCAATTCCGGGTTCTCCGGCTCCTCATAGATGCCGTCATATCCGGTCAGGTCTTTTATCTCTCCCCTCATAGCCCTCTCATAAAGTCCCTTCGGGTCTCTCTCAATCCTCACCTCCAGCGGGCACTTGAGATAAACTTCTATGAACCGTCCGATCTCCCGCCTCGCCTTCTCCCTTACTGCTCTGAATGGGGAGATGAGGGACACAACTGCAACAACGCCATTTCTTGAAAGCAGCTTGGCCATGTGTATCACCACCCTGTTGTGCATCTCCCTCGCCTCTCTGCTGAAGCCGATATCTGGATACAGGTTCCGCCTGATTTCGTCTCCGTCAAGGACTTCAACCCTGTACCCCATCTCCCTCAGTTTGCTGGCGAGGGCCCTGGCCAAAGTCGTCTTGCCAGACCCGCTGGGCCCGGTGAGCCACACAACAAAGCTCATATGACACTCTCCCCCCTCAGCGGAACTTCCAGGTGGAATAACTTCAACACAGTTGGGGCGAAGTCGTATATGCTGCATTCAATCCTTCTTGCACCGCTCATCCCGGGCAGATGCAGGGCGAATACGCCGTATTCTGAGTGCACGGCATCATCTGGCCCGGTATCGTTTTCCGGCAGATAGCTGGAGGGGTGGCCGAGGGTGCCTGCAGCACGCCAGCAGAGGTCGTCGAAGTAAACCATCATGTCCGGCTTGTCTCCCAGAGCAATGGGGTACGTGCTTTCCGGGTAGAAAACCCTTGTATCCCATTTCTCGCCATTAGGGCCTTTTATAGCCTTAACGGCCTCAGCGACCTCATCTCTGACCTCATCGTACTCTGACGGTTTTATTGCACCTTTGGGTTCTCTCCCCTCCACATTCAGGAATATTCTGGCATAGTAACCACCCCAGGCCCAGGCAACGGTTGATTTCCAGTCAACTTCAAGTTCCTCAAACCTGATCTGCTTACCGGCATCAAGCACCTCTGGATTGCGTATTTTCAGATAGCCCTCATCTATAAGCCACTGGTTAATTGCAAAAGCGCCCTTCATTCTCTTAACACCATGGTCTGAGGCGATGAGTACGGCTGTGTCCTCCTCAAGAAGCCCGAGGGTCTCGCCTATTTCTCTATCGAGAAGCCTGTAGTAATCTCTGATCACACTCTCGTACTTGCTGTCAGGTTCATGCAGGTGGTGCTCTTCATCAAAATACTTCCAGAACGCATGGTGTATCCTGTCCAGACCGATTTCTACAAACTGGAAGTAGTCCCATTCTTTTTCCTGGATCAGGTAGCGTATCACCTCAAACCTCTTTTCCGTCATCTCCCAGGTTTCCTCCAAAACTTTATCCCGCTCCTCTTTCCTGAAGACAACATCGAAAATGTACTCCCCAACCAGAGACTCCACTTCCCTCTTGAGCTCCTCAGGATACGTGTAGTCGACAGATGCGTCAGGTGTAATGAAGCACGAAATGAGATGTCCGTTGATTTTCTTCGGCGGGTAGGACGGAGGTACGCCTACTAGAACGCTCTTCTTCCCCTCCATGCCCAGATAATCCCAGATTGCGGGCTCTGCGACCTTTCTGCTATTTGCTATCCACATCTCATCGTAACTACCATTTTTTCGGTGTCTGAACCCATACAAACCGAGTTCTCCGGGCGTTTTACCTGTGGCCATCACAGTCCAGGCAGGTATTGTTATCGCCGGAATGCAGCTTTTCATGGGTCCGTAAATTGATTTTTCCAGCAATCTTCTGATGTTAGGCAGCTCGTCAAGGAATTCGCTGAAGAGCAGCTCTGGCGGTGCAGAATCGAGGCCTATAACAAAAACTCTCTCAACCATTTTTCCCACCCCAAATGTGTCCCTATTACTTCAATAACACTGTCAAGTGAGTCTGGTTCGCAAATAACTCCCACAACCTCCTTCTTGCCACCGGCATTGAAGTTGAATCGCTTTAGCCTTTCGATGAGGTCATTAATCCTGAATCTCTCAGCCAGATCACTTTTTACCCTCAGGTAGAGCTGAGCATAACCGTGGTAATCTCTGTTCACCACAAGCGCAGCATCGTAGTTGAGGTCCCACACGAGCTTTCTGGCGACCTTCGAAATTATGTTGTAGTTGCTGGAGAATTCAGTGTAAGCGATGTCGTCTTTAACCTGGATGCTTTCAATCACTCTGCTGATCTCCGAATCGGCTTTTCTGAGATTATCGTTCCACCAGGCATCATTCAGCAGTTCTGAAGGGTCGGCATCCTTCACCCTCCAGACGGCGTCCTCAACAGCCTTTCTATCGCCTACAGCGGATGGCGAGTCGATGAGGGCAGCGAGCCTTAGGGCATCCCTCCAATCCAGCCCTACCTTTTCAAGCAGCTCCTCTACTCTGCCCATACTGAATGCTTTCTGTCCGCTGTCTCCAACCACTCCCAGGGCTGAAAGGTGATCCCACCTGCCGAAATATTCAGAAACCACCCAGGTGGCTGAAGGGTAGCTGTCGTGGCTGCTTCCATCGAGAACAGGATTTATGTGTTCCACATTTTTCCTGCCGATCTTCTGCTGAAGGTGATGGTCGAAGAAGACAACCTGACCCCCAAGCTTTTCAACGCTTTCAGGCATGTTTAGGTCGGTCACAAACACTCTAACAGCCTTATCGGCCATTTCCCAGATTCTCTCATCAAGTTCAAATACGCCGGGCAGTGGGGATGCATTAGTCCACTTCTCCCCCCTTTCTTCCAGAACGCTGGCTATTATTGCAGCAGAGCAGATGCCATCAGTGTCCCAGTGGTGGAGTATCAGGTTCATTCCGCTTCTCCCACCCATCCGGCCCCACTCACTCAACAAAGGGGTTGTCAAAGCTCAGAATGATCTCCGCCACTTCAGGGCGCATCATCTCCTTAGGCGGCGTCTTTCCCTGAATCAGCATCTCCCTGATCTTCGTCCCGCTTGGCGGTATTATGTCGTCCCCACTGTGGGGGCATATCCTCTCATTCACGTAGCCATAGCACTTTTTGCAGTAGTAAAACTGCCTGAAGAAAATGGGTGTTATGCCGAGATCGGGGAACTCACTGAATACCTCCTGAGCTTCGTAAGGCTCGTAGAAGTTCCCAACCCCGGCATGATCCCTTCCAACTATGAAGTGAGTGCAGCCGAAGTTCTTTCTTAGGATGGCGTGGAAGATGGCTTCTCTCGGCCCGGCATAACGCATTTCTGTTCTGAGTATGGCCAGAACAGCTTTATCCTTCAGGTAGTAGTTCCTGATCAGCTCCTCGTAGGCCTTCAGTATGACTTCGTCCCTGAAATCTCCCCTCTTCTTCCTGCCTATAACCGGGTTTATGAAGAGGCCGTCAACGAACGTGAGGGCAGTTTTCTGAACATACTCGTGGCCGAGGTGCGGTGCGTTTCTGGTCTGAAACCCAACAACGGTTTTCCAGCCAAGCTCTTTGAAAAGTATTCGGGTTTCAAAGGGACGGAGGGTGTACTTTTCGAAAGGATTCTCGACGCCCTGAACGAAGCTTATCCTACCACCAAGCAGGTAATCGCCCATCTCCCGGATTTTCGCAACCCCGGGATGACTGACATCGGTTGTTTTGAAGACCTTCTCAGCATGGACGTTTTTTTCGAAGGTGTATATGTCCTCAACCTCCAGCAGTGCCGTGGTCTTGCCGTTGTGAGCTAAGACGACAGTATCACCAGCCTTTATTCCCTTTTCGGCCAGCACATCCCTGCCAATATCAAGAACGACCGGAATCGTCCAGGGGGTGTCGTCCTCGAGCCTCATTGACTCAAGGACAGACAGGTAATCGTTCTGGCACAGAAAGCCTTCCAGCGGGCTGAAGACTCCACAGGCTATATTCTCAAGATCCACTGCGGTGTCCTTGGAAATGCTGACGTCTGGAAGTTCTTTGGATTCTACCAGAACTCTCTCCTTCTCCTCTCCGGAAATAACCCTGTTTACAAGTCTCCCTCCATGGGGTCTGGGAAGCATTCTGACACCCTAGTCAGGACTCCTAGTCCAGATAGCCAAGTGCTCTGAGCCTCTCCTTGACCTTCTCCTCCTCTTCCTTGGAGAAAACCTCCTCTTTCTCCTCTTCCTCCAGGCTTGCAAGCACCTCTCTCAGAACGTAGGTGACGTAATCAGAAACTGAGGTAAACCCAGTGCCCTCAATCCTCTGCTTAATCTTCTCATAGAGCTGTACCGGGATGCTTACAGTCGTGTATTTCCTTTCTGGGCTCTCACTCATGCTACCACCTCTTAATGATATTTAATTAAATGGCATTAAAGCTTAAAAAAGTTTCGATTTTTTGGAGGCGTCCAAGTAAAAGGGGGAGGAAAAAATCACCGCAAAAATTCCATTTCCCGCCCGAGTTTTCGTATAATGTCCATCTGCTTCAGAGCAAGGTTTCTGGCGCCTTCCATGTCGGGTTCAGTCAGTATCTCTCCTGCCTCCATAAATTTCTGAACCAGGGGCTCCTTGCCTTTCGGTGGCTCGCCCCTGTACAGCCTGACTTCATCCTCCAATCTCTCCCAGTCCCTGTAAACCTGCTTCCATCCGCCTCTCTTGCCCCTTTTGGCAACAAACTTGCCCTCTCTCTCAACAATGTCTAAGGCGAAGTCCAGAGGTCTTGCCCCTGCAATGGATGTGCCCACTCCGAATGCGTCCACGAGGTCGCGAAGCGCCAGTATATCCTCCAAGCCGATGCCGCCGCTCACAACTATGCCAACATCCTTCCTGCCCCTGATATCAAGCTCCCATCTGACCTCCTCAACTATCTTCCTGAAATTCCCTCTTCTGGAGCTTGGTGTGTCAAGCCTAACAGCACTGACCCTCTCAACGTTCTCCAGTGCCATTATTGCCTCGGTCTTCTCGTCAGAGTACGTATCCACCAGAAGTATTCTTGGGACATCATCATCCACAACCTCATCAAAGGCTTTCCAGGCATCCACCTGGCTCCCAAAAGAAATTATTAACGCGTGGGGCATTGTGCCTATGCTCCTAATGCCAAGGTACTTCTCCGCAGCGAAATTGCTGACACCGTCAACTCCACCTATGTAGGCAGCTCTTTCAATCATGGCAGCAAGGGCAGGATGCTGTCTCCTAGTTCCGAAAGAAAGTACACTCCTGTCTCCTGCTGCAAGCTTGAATTTGAACGCCTGGGTTGCAATTCCACTGGCATGACATATGAAGCCAAGCAGAGGTGTCTCAAGCCGGGCAAACTCCAGATATTCCCCAATAATCGTAATTACAGGTTCATGGGGAAAGAACAGTGTTCCCTCAGGCATTGCGTAAACGTCAACATTTTTTCCTTCAAGAAGGTGAAGTACATCTTCCAGCCCGACAAATATGCCCCACGAGCTTGTTGTTACCTCAGCAACAACCTTGGGATTGACTCCTTTCTCCTTCAGCACCTTCTCAGTCCAGATAAAGTACTTATCGGTGGTAATACCACCCATTATATCCTCTTCACATACGATCCTGAACTTCATACTCCACACCTGCACGGGTTCTGATGACAGCGGGAACAGCGGTTCGGGTACTTCTTTTTTACCTCCTCTTCAAGGTCTATGTCCAGCAGATTGGCAAGGCTCACAAGCCATGCAAAGACGTCCGCCATCTCTTCGCCCACGCCCTTACCCTTCCTTAACGATTCGGCCAGCTCTCCAACCTCCTCAACCAGCCATAGCATCGTAGCTTCCACCCCTCTTCTCCTGTCATTCTCGTAAAATATCTCCCTGATCATATCCTGGAACTCCCTGATCTCCATTTCAAACCCTCACGGGAACTCCTTTTTCCCTCAGGTACTCCTTCAGCTCCAGTATGTCAATCTCACCGAAGTGGAAGACGCTGGCTGCAAGACACGCGTCAGCCCTGCCGTAAACAAAACCCTCGTAGAAGTGCTCCATAGTCCCAGCGCCACCGCTTGCAATGACTGGTATGGAAACGTTTTCGCTTACAGCCCTAGTTACCGGCAGATCGTAACCTTCCTTAGTCCCATCCCGGTTCATGCTGGTAAGCAGAATTTCTCCAGCTCCAAGCTGCTCGACCTCAACCGCCCATTCTATGGCATCCATACCCGTTGGCTTTCTGCCCCCGTAGATGACCACCTCGTACCAGGCTTCACTACCATCTTCCAGCCGAACGATGTGCTTGCCTTTCGAAACATCAAAATTCCTTCTGCAGTCAATCGCCACCACTATGCACTGGCTGCCAAAGATGGATGACGCCTCTCTTACCAGCCCGGGATTCTTCACTGCAGAGGTGTTGATGGATACCTTGTCAGCCCCAGCTTTCAAGAGCCTGCTTATGTCCTCAACACTCCTTATCCCGCCCCCAACTGTGAGTGGGATGAAGACCTCTTCAGCAGTCCTCTCCACAACATCCACCATCGTCTCTCTGGCATGGGCTGAAGCGGTGATGTCGAGAAAAACCAGCTCGTCTGCCCCATCATCATCGTAGCGCTTGGCGAGCTTCACAGGATCGCCAGCATCTCTCAGGCGGATGAATTCAATACCCTTGACTACCCTCGCGCCCTTCTCATCCATGGTAACATCCAGACACGGAATTATCCTCTTGGCCAGCATGTTATCCATACTTTATTGTGAAGTCCTTAAACTCTTTATCAGCCTTGCTCTCCCTCACTTCAACGCCCTTTACGATTGCCATTGGTGGACCCTCTTTTATGGCCGAAATAAACTTCTCCAGCCTCCCTTCCTCACCCTCCACATTTATGTATACTCTTCCATCTGGGAGATTCATAACATAGCCTTTCAATCCCAGCTCTTTTGCCACCCTCCTGGTGAAATACCTGAACCCAACACCCTGAACGACACCACTTACGTAAATTTCGAGTCTCTTCATCTAGTCGTGGCTGTTGGGGGGAGATATTTAACCTTATCTAACTTCCCGCACAATGCAGATAACATAGTATATCTACTATATTATATATAAAATCTAAAATTTATTATTATAGAACAATGAATTATCATTCCTCAAGTATTCAAATTACAATGAAAAAATTTGAAAATGTCGGAATTTCTTTGGATAACTTATCCACGATATTCTGTAGGAAGACTTGTGTAAATTTGTAACGGATGTACTAAGTGTAGAAAACTTTATTAACTTTTCAATACACCTGAAAGACATGAGCAAGGTGGTACATATATTGCCGGTTGGTATGAACAAAGAGCTGATAATAGAGAGCAT
>CAZHKD010000052.1:0-11559 GCA_964533255.1 uncultured archaeon
GATGATTCTGTTTTCTTCATGAACGGTCTGAGCAAATTTGAGATTATTTTAAATTGTAATTTCCGCAGCAGGTTTCCTAAAAGTTATAAACCCCATGGAGCAACCGTTCATCATGAGGCTTACCGGCAGGGCATGGAAGTTCGGTGATGACATTTCCACTGATCACATCACTCCCGGGAGGTACTATCATCTCAGAAGCAAAATGGAGGAGCTTGCCAAACACGTTATGGAGGATGCCGACCCTGAGTTTCCCAGAAAGATGAGGCCAGGTGATTTTATTGTTGCCGGTAAAAATTTTGGCATGGGGAGCAGCAGAGAGCACGCCCCCCTCGCGCTGAAAATAGCCGGCGTCTCAGCAGTAATCGCAAAATCGTTTGCCAGGATTTTTTACAGGAACGCCATCAATATCGGCCTCCCGGTTGTAATTGCAGACACCGATGCAATCGATGAAGGAGATGAGCTGGAAATCGATCTATCCACCGGAGTCATAAGGAATCTGACAAAGGGAAAGGAGATCGAGGCGAAACCGATGCCGGAAGTGATGATAAAAATCCTCCAGGATGGTGGGCTTGTGAACTTCGTAAAAAAGCACGGTGATCTGGCAGTATGAGGTGCCCGAATTGTGGTAACGGATCCTATTTCAGCAGTTCCGGCGGTAAAATAAGATGCGACGTCTGTGGAGAAGAGATAGGATAGACAGGTCAGATAAAGCAGACAAAGCTGACAGGATGCGTGGAGGGGGTGGAGGTAAGGGCGGAACTGGAGCTGCCAAAACCCCTCCCAGGACGGCTATTAGAAGGGAGCTTTTGCTCGCCCTAATAGAAGCCTCGAAGAGCACACACCCCCACGAATTTATTGCACTTTTGACCGGCAAAAGGAATGTAATTGAGGAGTTCATAATGCTTCCCTATGAGAGTGGGGAAACCATGGCAGTAATTCAGACTAATGCCTTGCCAATAGGTGTCAGAATTATGGGAACCGTTCACAGCCATCCCTCACCCAATCCAGCGCCATCCGAGGAGGATTTAAACATGTTCGCCTCACACGGTAGCGTTCACGTAATCATCCACTATCCCTACTGTACGAGCTGCTGGAGGGCATACAATGCAAGAGGCGAGGAAATCGAACTGGAGGTGGTGGATTGAAGGGGGCGGGAACCAGGAGAGTGGTGGCAACCGGGACATTTGACATCATACATCCCGGTCACATTGCCTTTCTTGAAGAGGCAAAAAAACTTGGGGATGAGCTAATCGTAATCGTAGCCAGGGAGAATAATGTGAAACATAAACCCAAACCTGTCATTCCTGAAGAGCAGAGGAGAAAGGTTGTTGAAGCATTAAAACCCGTTGATAGGGCGATTCTTGGTGATAAGGACGACATATTTAAGCCAATAGTGGAGCTGCAGCCCGACATAATAGTGCTGGGATATGACCAGCACTTTGACGAGTCGTGGCTGGAAGAGGAGCTGAAAAAGAGGCACCTCAACTGCAGAGTTGTCAGAATAAGAAAGAGGGTTGAATGCGAGCTCTGCAGCTCTGCAAAGATCATCGACAGGATTCTCGGTCTGAAACTGAAGCAAGGGCCTCAAGAACAGAGACGGCAGCCTTGAGATTTATCATAAAATCGTCGACTGCGGCGATTACTGACTCAATTCTCGATTCAACCTCTATACTCAGCCTGCCTTTTTCTTCATCAAACCAGCACCTGGCCCACGACAGGTCATCAGGGTTCAGTGCTGCTGCCAGAACATCTGAGTCATCATGGCAAATGTCTATACTGACGCGAACTCGCAGCAAAGTCTATCGACCTCCTTAATGAACTCCTCAACCCTATCTGGAGGGATTGACGCTCCAGCAGCAACGCTGTGTCCTCCGCCATTTCCACCGACTTTCTCCGCAGCTATCCTCATTACTGCAGCCAGGTCTACTTTCTCCGCAACCCTCGCATTCGACCTTGCCGAGACCTTCGCGATGCTGTTTTTGACGTTCACAGCGATGAGCGGTCTGTCGCTGAAAAGGTACCTCGACAGGGCTGAGGCAACCGGGCCGGTTGTAGGAGCGTTCTCCATTATGAGGTACCTGATGCATTCTCCTTCCCGCACCTCGTGCTTCCTCCCACGAATCTCCTCAACAACCTCTTTCTGAAACTCCAACCATATCTCGCGGGCTTTCTGGAGGTACTTCTCGTCCCTCATGCAGAGAGCAAGTCCAACGGAGTGCTCCGCTTTTCTTCCGCACGCATTAACGATTTCAGACAGCATGAACGCGTTATTTACGAGCTCCTGCCTTAACCAGTACTTTTTCCCGATGAACTGCTCGAAAACCCCTTCGTAGGCATTGTTTTTCAGCAGTCTGACTGCTATGGCGTTTGCAAGTTTCTCCTCCGAATCCTCATCAAGCTCATCAAGTTCCAGATCGCCTGAGAGGCCAATATCGCTCAGGAACTCGTCAACTTCAGATGGGTCATCAAAGTTCAGATACGGTTCGGTTGAGAGCCAGAGGACGTCCCTTAGCCTCCCAGAAATCATGTTAAGCCCTTTTCGTTCCTCAATAAAACCCCTTTCCAGCCCTTCTCTTACAATCTGGGCATTTCCTGCAGTTATCTGCTGCTTGTCACCTATGGCTCCGAGAAGGGCTATTGCAGTTAAATCGTAATTCTCCCCGAGTTCACTGGCAACGAAGTAAGCTGTTCCACTTCCCGAAAGCTCAAAGCTACCGTCAATCCCGGAAAGGTGGGGGTTCACGTGGACAAAGGCTCTGGGAGGTGTCGCCTTACCGTAGGGGAAGTGGTGATCTATGATGAGGACATCGGCATCTATGGAGGAGACCACCTCTGGATAGCCGCTCCCCATGTCCTGAAAGATTACGAGCTCGTCGCTGCTGTACTCCAGCTCGTCGTTTGCAGGGTTGCGTAAGTATGTGATGTGGAAGGACTTGCCTGCTCTGAGCAGGGCTGCTGCCAGAACTGCAGAGGCTGAAATACCGTCCACATCGTAGTGGGCGAAAATCCGCATGAAGTCGTGCTTCATTATCAGCTCTGCTGCCTTTCTTGCCTCAGCTCTCAGCAAATCAAACATGAAATCACCTTAAAATTGGGGGTGGAGTGAGGTGTTGGTTGGGCTTATAGCGGGGCGTGGATTTGAACCACGGATCTGCGGGTTATGAGCCCGCCGGGATTACCTAGCTACCCCACCCCGCTTCAGGATAACTGATGCGGCACGCTGTATTTAAATTTTTAGCTCTGTCTGCCTCACTTCCGTGCTGGTCGATGTGCCGATGACATTTTGATTTGGCTAGTTCTGAAATTAAGAACCTTGAATAATCTGCCTAACAGCCTCCTCGATCTCCTCAGGCCTTTCCAGTATGTGGATCCCGTCAATAGCCCTTAGCTTCTTCACGTGATCCACGTCCTCCTTCCTTATCCTCAGCCTCAGCTTTTTACCATCGGGAAGCTCTGTGATCACCTCTCCTTCCTCATAGTCGGATGGCATAATGTAGACCGGCACAAAGGCCTTGAGGGCCATCAGAGCTGCATTTGACAGCAGCGTATCTGCGATGCCGCTGGCAATTTTTGCCACAGTGTTGGAAGTTGCGGGAGCGATGACCATCATGGCATACTTACCAACCTGAACCTCGCCTGCAAGAAAAGGAGAATTCGCATTCACCTCTACTGAAAACCTGTCAAAGGAGCTCTTAATTTCATCGTAAGCTTTATACCACTTGAGAACCTGCTCTCCGGCCTTCGATGCGAAAACCCTGACCTCGATCTGGTAGCGCTCTTTAATTCTTTTCATGACGCCTACAGTCTCTCTGAGCCTGTCGCCTGCCCCCGTTATTCCCCAGGCTATTCTAATGGTTTGAGCCTTCCCTGTTTTCCCTGTATTTTCCATACACTCTCAAATATTCTGCAAACTTCTTAAGGGTTTTCCTGAGGCTTCTGAATCCTTCCTCATCCTCCTTCACACCCTCAAGAGTATCTTTGCTCCAGAGCGTTGCGCCCAGATTTGCCCCGTACGATCCACCGCTTACGGGTATAGCTCCGTTGAGGATGAAAAATGCGTGGATCTGAAGCAGAGCAATCTCCTGCCCGCCCATCCTGTCTCCACCTACCGCTATACCCATCCCCACCTTACCCCGTAATGCCTTCGGGTTCTTCGCCATGAGGGCGCGGGTCCTGTCCATAACTGCCTTGAGCTGTGCAGACACTCCGCTGTTGTAAACGGGGGTGGCGAATACCAACCCATCAGCCTCTTCAAGAGCCTCGTAGATCTCCCCCATCCCGTCGTCGAATATACATTCCTTCGCCTTCAGACAGTAATCGCAGTGAATGCAGAAGTTTATTTTCCTGCCCCTGACAGTCACGAGCTTTGTGTCGAACCCCTCCTCCCTGAGGTGCTCAAGCGCCTGACCGAGCACGTATTCTGTTGCCCCCTTCCTGGGGCTCCCTGAAATACCGAGAATCATATTTATAATGCCTGATTTACTAATTTAAATTTTGGGATAAATGTCGAAATTAAAATATACTTCCCTGCCAAATTAATATCATGGGTGACGCTGATCTGCTCGTGATCGCCGATCCTGGCGTTGAGGGTTCATCCCTCATATTCGACCTCGCTACATCTGTTTCTGACAATGTCATCTGGCTGGCGTCGGAGCCAGCATTCACCATAAAAAATATCGTGCACTCCCACGATTTCTCTCCCGATAAATTCACGATCTTCACCACCAAGCAGATTGAAGGGTTTAGTTTCGCCAATCTGATGAACCTGAACGAGATAAGCATAGGGATTTCCAAAGCAACGGCTGGACTGAGAGATTTCAGCATGATAATTACGCTACTTCCCGAGCTCCTGCTCATTCACGGTTTGGAGAAAACCTACATGTTCATGCTGAACACCATGTGGAAGATCCACAACCAGAATGGCAGGATATTCTGTCTCCTCACGAGAGGTGCTCAGCCAGAGAGAGATGAGATAATAATGGGCAGGCTTTTTGCCATAGTCCTGAAGCTCATCAGGAGGTTTTCAGAGAAGACCTTTGAAAGGTACATTTTGCTTGAGACTCCCGTTGAGAGCGTTAAAGAAGACGTTTTTCCCGTCACAACCGAGGGCTACAGAACGGTAATACCCCCGGGCCTGAAACACAAGCTGGTTGAGATACTGAAGTGAGCCGCTCTGCTTCATTCACAGACTGAGCTTCTGCGTTCGGGGGCCTTAGCCCCATCACCCATCCGCAGTCCGGGCTGTTTCACGGCTTGAATTCTCACTCAATTTCAATCTAAACTGCTAACCTCACGGATTTATGCCAACAGCTATCAAAATTGATCCCAGGACTGCCAGAAGAGAGCCTAAAAAAGTCTTGACCCCTACTGACTCCAGCTTCTGGATGAAGAGGTAGGACAGAGTTGTTGTTACCAGGGGATAAAGATTTGAAATTGGAACGACTACGGTTAGCGGCGCGAGAGACAGTGCGAAGTAATAAGAAATGTTTCCGAGAGCAAGGGAAGTTGCGGAAGCCAGTAAGTACTTGTTGTTCACAAATTTCAGGCGATTCTTAGTGGATGCATAAACAATCAGTGCCAAAAGACCAGAAATCGAGGCAATAAATGTACTCAAAAAAATATTATTTAGCATTCCCGCTTTTATCAGAAGAGATGCGAGACCATAGAAAAAACCACTTGTTGTGGCGGTGTAAATCCCCCGCCTGTCTATTTCTTCAGTCGAGAAAATGTAGAGCCCGAATATCATGAGAATCGTGCCAGTGAGAATCGGTATATTGAGAATTTCATGCAGAAAAAAGACACCGAAAATTGCAGAAAACATTATTCTTGTGGAGGTGCCCGAGAATGCTCTGGAAGACCCTATAGATGTTACGGACATGTACGTTGCCACTCTCGCTATGAAATAGGAAAATATTCCGGCTAACGCAAGCATTACAACTTTGTAGAGTTCAAGATGCGTCTCGCGAATGCCCCAGATTGAAAAAATAGAGGTGATCAGAGTTACTATGGAGATCACTGTGAATGTTGCGGATATGACATCTGTACCTTCGAGCCCCCTTCTCAGCAAAATCCCATTTATGCCCCATAGGAGGGAAGCTATCAAGGAAAAAAGGATGCCAAGCATCTTAACCACTTCTCACATTTACTGGGACTCTCCTTGCGCTATTTTTCTTCTTTCCTGGTTTTAACCTGCCACCTCTTATGGCTGCACCCAGGTCTCCTTCCATAGGCCGCCAACCTGCCTATGATTTCGTCTGTTGATTGTCAATAACACGTCCAATCGGCAATTGGCAGCTATACATAATGTCACCTCGAGAATCGGTACACTTTTAATCATTTAAAAAGATTACGCTCTTTTTTATATTATATGACGTGTTAGATGAAATGTATTCTTAAAATAATATTGTTTAAACGAATAATAATTGGTCTTTTGCTTCGCATTTTACGAAACCTCATCGAAATACTTAAATATAATTATTATTAATGGCATTTTGAGGTGGAGGCCGTGCTATCTCGTAGAGACTTTTTAAAGCTAGTTGGCGCCGGTATTGCCACAACTGTGATGGGGTGCGCTCAGCAACAGGCACCCGCCACGCCCAAAGCAACTCCCACAACAACGACTCCCAAAGCAACCCCTAAACCGGCAAAGGAGTTAAAACTTGCGTATGTGGCTTACAGAACGGGTCCTGCTGCTGCTTTTGGTGAACCGGGGCATCAAGGTATTGATCTGCTTGTCGACTGGGTAAATGCTTCCGGAGGAATCGCCGGAGCGAAAGTTAAGGTTATACACGAGGACGAAGGGAAGCCAGCCGAAGTCGTTGAAAAGTTCAAGAGGCTCAGCCTAGATGAGAAGGTAGACGTGATAATGGGCTTGACTTCGACTGCAAACTCCATGGCTGCCGCTCCCGTTGCCGAGGAGAACAGCACGCTGTTTTTGAGCTGTCAGGCGAGAATACCATACGTAACATGGAAGGACCCCAAAGACCCGTCAAAAGGGAGGATGGACTGGGTTTTCAAGACAAATAACTCTGCTGTTTCGCATGCAGTTCAGGCAGCTTATCTGCTCGCTGAGTTCTTCCCTGATGCCAAGGTAGTCGCCCAGGTTCATCCCGACTACGCCTGGGGCTACGATAACTATGAAATCTTCACCGCTGCGATAAAGAAGCTGAAGCCCGACGTGGAGGTTCTCGACCCACTATATCCGAAGCTCTTCACCCCAGACTACACGCCTTACATTACCGATCTGGTAGATGCAAAACCGGACTACATCTTCACAAGCCTCTGGGGTACTGATGCGACACGTTTCATTGACCAGCTTATACCTTACCAGCTCCTTAAAGGTGCTGGCGGCAACGCTTACCTGTGCGGGTACTGGGACTTCTACATCGCGTTAGGCAGAGACTTGCCCCTTTACGGCCACCCTCAGCAGGGAATTCAGGGGCACTGGGCAGAACTCGATGAAATTTCTCCAGAATACGAGCGATACATAAAGGAGTTCAAGCAAAGGTATGACAGGTGGCCTCAGGCAGGGGCAGTAGATGCAGTCAGTGCATTCTACACCTGGAAGGCGGCAATAGAGAAGGCATACGAAGAGAAGGGAGAGTTTCCAACGAATGACGAGATAAGGGATGCGATGGAAAACCTGGGCCAGGTGAAAACTTTCTACGGCACAGGCATTATGAGAAAAGAGGACCACAGGGTTCTCTGGCCCATCAATACCGGACTGACGGCAAAACATGAGTGGTTACCGTACACCGTGAGACCAAAAATATATCTTGAGCCCTCGAAGCAGGAGCCACCGGCCTTAACAAAGGGAACCGACTGGATCGCAACCTGGTAGAAGTGGTAGCATGATCCCCCAGATCATCAACGGCCTGATATTCGCATCCATCTTGTTTTTGGTCACGGCGGGACTATCGATAATTTTCGGGATACTCCGGATAGTCAACTTTGCCCACGGCAGCTTCTACGCACTCGGAATATACGTCACGTACTCCATCACAAGGCTTACAAAAAATTTAATTTTGTATCTTTTATCTCCATTTATTGCCGCTGTAATAGTTGGATTCGTCGGCATTCTGTTTGAGATTGGACTGCTCAGAAGGATTTATGGCAGAGGTGAGCTCTTCGAGCTCCTTCTCACCTTCGGAATGATCTTCGTTTTTATGGATATTTTCAGGATTGGGTGGGGCAGCATGCCGATTTCTGACCCCACAGTAACCTTCACCCTCGGGACGATTTCAATCAGGGGCCTGATAATCCCAATATACAACATCTTCCTCATCGTTACGGCTGCAGTCATCGCCCTGATTCTGTGGTTCCTGATTTACAAAACCAAAGCCGGAATGATAATCAGGGCAACATCTCATGACTCTGAAGTTACGAGTGCCCTCGGCGTTAACGTTCAGAGAGTTTACACTCTGACGTTCTTCCTCGGGTCTTTTCTGGCCGGTTTTGCAGGAGGTCTGATGCTCCCGATTACCGGTGGGTGGATCGGCTCAGACCTTGAAATCCTTGTACTCGCACTGGTGGTATTGGTTGTTGGAGGGATGGGTAGCATAAAGGGGGCACTTGTAGCGTCGATACTGATAGGAATCACAAGAGCTGTGGGAATATCGCTGTTTCCCAAAATAGAGCTGGCCATCGTGTATCTGATAATGGTCATTGTTTTACTCGTAAAGCCAACGGGTCTCTTCGGAGGTGCTGAACTTGAGAGATATTAAAAAAATGGTGTTGCTGGCTTCAGGGACTATACTCCTTGTTACCGTTCCGTCTATGGGAGAGTACTTTACCTACCTCATAGGGCTGGCCTTATTATTTGGTATTGCCGCTCTGGCTCTAAACGTTCTTTTAGGATACAGCGGGTTGCTCTCATTTGGCCACGCCCTTTTTTTCGGAGGAGGAGCGTATTCTGTCGCACTGCTCATGAAACATTATGGAATTTACTCTGCTGAAGTTCTATTTCCAGCGGGCATAGTTTTCGTGGCACTCTTATCATTGGCGGTGGGCATTGTCTGCGTCAGGCACACAAGGATATACTTCACCATGTTAACTCTGGCAATTTCAGAACTTTTCTACGCACTTGCATTAAAGCTCAGACCGATAACAGGTGGTGATGACGGTATCAGGATCTCAAAAATATCCCTCTTCGGATACGAAATATCGTCGATTAGTGAGTACTACTACGTCATCCTCCTAACATTCTTTATATCAGTCATCATCCTTAGAACGATTCTACATTCCCCATTTGGATTGACGATTCAGGCGATAAGGGACAACGACAAAAGGGTAAAATTTGCAGGAATTGAGGTGATGAAGTACAGACTTATGGCGTTCGTCATTTCCGGAGTCTTTTCAGGAATTGCTGGCGCAGTGTACGGCCCGCTCATCGGACACGTCTCACCTGACGACACACTGAGCATACTGCTGTCTGGAGAATTTGTGGCCATGGCTATACTGGGAGGATATACAACTTTTATTGGGCCAATAATAGGTGCGTTCGTATTTACGTTCCTCAAAGCGTTCATATCTTCCGCCATTATCTACTGGTATCTGGTTTTTGGAGCGCTGATAGTTGGTCTCGTCATCTGCATGCCAACAGGGATAGTCGGTGAAGTGGCCAAGAGGATGGTAAGATGGGGCTTCTAAGGGTTGAAAATCTGAAAAAATATTTCGGGGAAGTGCACGCGGTTGACGGAGTGACAGTGGCTGTAGATGAAGGGGAACTGGTCTCAGTGGTTGGCCCGAACGGAAGCGGGAAGACAACACTCGTGAACCTGATATCCGGGGCACTGATACCGGACTCCGGGAGAATATTTTTTGAGAATAAGGAGATAACAAAACTACCGCCACACAAAAGGGTAAAGCTGGGAATTGGCAGAAGCTTCCAGATACCGTACATCTACGAGAACCTCACGTCACTCGAGAACATAATGGTTTCAATATTCTCCAGAAATGGATTTTCGAACGTTTTTTACAGAGATTCTAAAAAATACGAAATGGTTAGAGATGAGGCCATGAACCTGCTTGAAGTGTTTGGAATACCGGTAAAATCCGCGAGAGAGCTGCCGCATGGACACAGAAAGCTCCTTGATGTGGCCATGGCGCTATCGCTTAAACCAAAACTGGTTTTGCTGGATGAACCCACGGCCGGGATTAGCATTGAGGAAAGGGATGAAGTGATAAACACCATAGTAGGAGTTCTTCGATCACAAAAAATTGCTGCTATTGTTGTTGAGCATGATATGGAAGTGGTAGCGGAGCACTCGGATAGAATCGTTGTTATGAGTGACGGCAAAGTCCTGAAAGAGGGTGGAAAGGGGATCCTGGATAGCGAAGAAGTCAGAAAAATATTGATAGGTGATTAAGATGTTAAAACTCGAAAAAGTGAACACGTTCGTGGCCAAGGTACAGGTTCTGAGAAACGTGTCCCTGGAAGTGGACGAGGGTGAGATAGTTTGTCTAGTGGGTCCCAATGGGGCAGGAAAAACAACGACACTCAGGAGTATAATTGGGATACTCCCGGTATCATCGGGAAAGATCACGTTTAAAGGGCGGGACATATCAAGAATGAATCCCTATCAACGTGCAAAGCTCGGAATCGGATACGCTCCTGAAGATAGGAGATTGTACCCTGACTTCACCGTTGAAGAGAATTTTCTATTTCCAGCAAGATTGATGGACATGGACGAGAATCAGGTTAAAGAGAGGATTTTTAGGATTTTTCCAGAGCTGAAATATCAAACTCATCGACTTGCACGAACATTAAGTGGTGGTCAGCAGAAAATGGTGGCTATTGCTAGGGCTATCGCTACCGACCCTTCACTGATTCTTCTTGACGAGGCTCTGGAGGGTTTAGCGCCTATTGTTAGATCAAGACTTGCTAAAGGAATTTACCAGATGAAAGAGGAGGGAAAGTCGATTTTAATGGCCGAATCGAGTATCACTCACGTCAAAGGAATTGCAGACAGAATCTACAGGATTAAGAGGGGTACTATTGTTCAAACATAGGTCTGGCATTTTGCTGTAAATTTATTCCAGATTTACCACATTCCTCGCCTCCTCCCCCTTCAGAACCCTCACAACGTTGCTCAGAGCTTCATTCAGAATCCTCAGCCTCGCCTCATTCGTAGCACCTGCAATGTGAGGTGTTAAGATCAAATTCACCTGACCTGCTCCTAACTTCAGCAGAGGGTGATCCCTTGAAACAGGCTCCTCAGAGTAGACATCGACGGCAGCACCACCTATCCAGCCCTCTTTCAGAGCTTTAGCAAGGGCTTCCTCGTCAACTATTCCACCCCTCGCCACGTTTATCAGAATCGCATTGGACTTCATCATCCTCAGCTCTTCCTCTCCGATCAGCTTCTCCGTTTCAGGAGTCAGGGGGAGGTGGATGCTTATCACATCTGACTCCTTTAACAGCTCATCCAGAGGTTTGAACTCCGCATTATGTCTCTCTTCCACCTCTCTAACCCTCCTCCTGCTGTAGTAGATTATCCTCACACCCCATCCCGCAAGCCTCTTCGCAACCTCCCTGCCCTGCCTGCCCATGCCCAGAAT